>JASHYV010000105.1 GCA_030064695.1 Thermoplasmata archaeon | reverse complement strand
AGACGGCGGCGGACCACGAGGCTTCGGTAGCGGGGGTGCCGCGGGGAGAGGCGCATCGCGTCCGGCTCACGCGCCGGAGGCGTCGCCCGAGGCGTGGGAGCCGTTCGCCTCGGTCGGGCCGAGCCGCGACTCGATCGCGGCGATCCGGTCCTCGAGCGGTTGGAGCCCGTCCTCGATCACCTTCGCGAGCGCGAGCTTCAAGCTCTCCTCGAGCGCGACCAGGTCCCGGCCGAGGTCGATGATCCGCCGCGCGTTCTCGTTGAGCAGCAGCCGGCTCTGGGTCGAGACCCGGTAGGTGTCGGCCAGGTCCTTCGTGAGCTGGTGCGACGACTGCGCGAACGCCTCGATCGACTCGCCCACCGGCTTCCACTTCTCGTCGAGGTTCGTCGTGAGCTCCGCGCCGATCCGCTGGCCGGCGCTCCCGAGGCCCTCGTTGATCTCTTTCGCGACCCGCGCCCCGAGGGCCGCCTCGATGCCGTCGAAGCGGGTCTTCAGCTCCTCCCCGATCGACTCGCCGACGGACTCCACGTGCTGGACGCGGTCCTCGATCGCCTGCAGGCGGGCCTGGAGGTTCGAGTAGGCGGTGCCGATCAAGAGGTCGACGTGGGCCTGGTTGAGCTCCTGGGCGCGCAGGAGCAGGTGGAGCACCCAGTGCTCCCGTCCCTTCGTCTCGGCGATCGGTCCTCGGTCGATGCGGTCCCGGAACTCCCGGTCGTCGATCAGCGTCTGCAGTTCCTTGAGAACCTCGACGCGCAGCGACGACGCCCCCGTCGCAGCCGTCGGCGGCCGACCGGCCATACGATGTCGGAGGGAGGTCCGGGTGCTATATACGTTGGTGAGCCCCGGTCGCCGGGCGCGGACGCCGCGCTAGTTCGCGGCGTCGAGGCCGACGAGCTCCCGACCGACCACCAGCCGGCGGATCTCCGAGGTCCCGGCCCCGATCTCGAGGAGCTTCGCGTCGCGGGCCAGGCGCTCGAGCGGGAGGTCCCGCATGTAGCCGTAGCCGCCGTGGATCTGGATCGCGTCGAGCGCGACGCGCGTCGACGCCTCGGAGGCGTAGGTCAGCGCCGCCGCGGCCGCCTTCAGGCTGCGCGGATCGCGGGCGACGGCGTCGAGCGCAGCGAAGACGAGGCCCCGCGCCGCCTGGAGTGCCGTGTACATCTCGGCGAGCTTCGCCTGGATCAGCTCGAAGCGACCGATCTTGTGACCGAACTGCTCGCGCTGTTGGGCGTACTCGACGCATCGGTCGAGGCACTCGACCATGATGCCGATCGGGATCGCAGCGAGGACCGCCCGCTCGACGTTGAGCCCGCTCATCATGATCTCGACCCCGTGGTGCTCGGCGCCAACGCGGTGGTCGACCGGGACGATCACGTCCTGGAACGCGAGCGCTCCGGTCGGGGAGCCCCGCATGCCCATCTTGTCGAGGCTCTTCGTCACCGAGAAGCCCGGGCTCTCCTTCGGCACGACGAAGGCGCTGATGCCGTGCGCGCCCGCCGCGGGATCCGTCTTCGCGTAGACGAGCAGCGTGTCCGCCACCGGTCCGTTGGTGATGAATTGCTTCGAGCCGTTCAGCACGTAATGGTCGCCCTTGCGCTCGGCGCGCGTGGTGATCGAGACGGCGTCGGAGCCGGCGTTGGGCTCGGTGAGCGCCAGCGCTCCGATCGCGCTCCCGGCGACGATCGGCGGGAGGTATCGGGCCCGCTGGGCCGCGGAACCGTTCCGGGCCAGGTTGTCCCCGAACAGGTTCGAGTGGGCGCCGACGCTCAGCGCCAGCGCCGGGCTCGCTCGAGCGATCTCCTCGAGGATCAGCGCCTGGGCCACATAGGAGAGTCCGAGTCCCCCGAACTCGACCGGAATCGTGACCCCGAGGAATCCCTGCTCGCCGAGGCGCCGGAACAGCTCTCGGGGAAAGAAGTCCTCGCGGTCCATGCGATCCGCCACCGGGGCGACCTCCTTGCGGACGAACCGGCGCGTGGCCTCGCGGAGCTCCTGCTCCTCGCCCGAGAGACCGAGATCCATGGTCACCGCGACGGCGTCGGGTCCATAACCGTTATCGCGCCCGCCGGCCCGGGCCGCCCGCGGGTGGGACGGCCTCGAGGCCGATGTGCAGCCGCCAGACGTCGCGCGGCTTCGGCCAGTCCGATCGGAAGTGGGCCCCCCGGCTCTCGGTCCGGGTCAGGGCGGCGCGCGCGATCAGGGAGGCGGTCAAGGCCGCGTTCGCGATCGGACCGGGCGGGGTCCTCTCGTCGGCGGGCTCGAGGGCACGACCCAGTGACTCGAATTCAGCGAGGGCGTCCTTGAGGCCGGTCGCGTTGCGGACGATCCCAACCTCCTCCCAGAGCCGGTCGCGGACGATCTCGAACTGGGCCGGCTCCTCGGGCCGCCCTTCGCCGACCGCGAGCGGGACCCGGATCCGGCGCCCTGGGGTGGCCGGGCCGCCCGCCGCCGGGTGGAGAAGCTGCCGCGCGACCCGCTCTCCGAAGACGAGCCCCTCCAGCAGCGAGTTGCTGGCCAGTCGGTTCGCCCCGTGGACGCCGTTCGAAGCGACCTCTCCGGCGGCATAGAGCTCGCGCAGCGACGTCCGGCCCTCGAGATCGGTGGTCACCCCGCCCACCATGTAGTGAGCGACCGGGGTCACGGGGATCAGATCGCGGGACGGGTCCAGCCCGTAGGTCGCCAGGAATCGCGTGATGGACGGGAATCGGGCGTGGAACCGGTCCCGGGGGATCCCAGTGGCGTCGAGGTAGACGGCCGGGTGCCCCGAACGCTCGATCTCCTCCTCGATCGCCCGGGCGACGATGTCGCGCGGGGCGAGTTCGGCGTCGCGATGGTAGCGGGGCATGAACCGGTCCCCGGCCTCATTGCGGAGCACCGCGCCCTCGCCTCGGACCGCTTCGGTGATCAGGTATCGGGGCGCCCCCTCGCGCCAGAATACCGTCGGGTGGAACTGGATGAACTCCATGTCGGTGACGAGGGCCCCGGCCCGGAAAGCGATGGCCACGCCCTCCCCGGTGGCGACCGAAGGGTTCGTGGTGTGCCGGTAGAGGCTGCCCGCCCCTCCCGTGGCCAGTACGACGGGCCGGGCCGTTTCCACCTCCATCCCCCGTCCGTCGGGGTCGGAGAGCACGGCCACGGGGCCGGCGCGGTCGCCGGGGCGGAGCGCACGCAGCACGGTCCGTTCGTGGGTCTCGATCCCCGCCGCGATCGCCCGGCGCTTGAGCGCCTCCTCGATCGAGTACCCGGTCGCGTCGCCCCCGGCGTGCAGGATCCGGGGCCGCGAGTGCGCCGCCTCGCGACCGAGCGCGATCTGGCCCTCGACCGTGTCGAACGGAACGCCGTACCGGACGAGATCGGCGATCCGCGCCGGTGCCTCGCTCGTCAGGATCCGCGCCGCCGCCCGGTCGACGAGACCGGCGCCGGCCCGGACGGTATCCTCGAGATGGCGCTGGGGCGAGTCGTCTGCGCCGATCGCCGCCGCGATGCCGCCCTGGGCGTAGCGCGTGTTCGACTCGTCGAGCCGACCCTTCGTCACGAGCGTGGGGCGGAGCCCGAGCTCCTTCGCACGCAGCGCGACGTAGAGCCCGGCGATCCCGCTTCCGATGATCAGCGGTCGACGGCCGGGGTCGGTCACCCCGCGGCTACCGGCCCGACCAGTATAGCGACTCGGTCCCGGCGCCCCTTCCGGCTCCTATACTCTCTCCCGCTGTGGGACGACGTGACCGGGACCGGGGATACGGGGGCCACCGCCGGTCGCGAGTTCGACGGGGTGGAGCTGCGGGAGGACCCCGACCTCACGCGGGAGCTCACCGAGCGATTGCTTCGGACCTCCGACGTGCGGAGCGTAGGCGTGACCGACCTCCTGGCGTTGCGCCGGGCGTTCTGGCGGCGGGTCGGCCCTCCGCCGGAGATCGAGGTCGCCCGACGCGAGCGCCAGGCGGCGGGCGCCGCCTTCCACCGGCGGCTCGCCCCGATCTTCGCGAGCGAAGGCCAGCTCGAGGTCCGCGTGCGACGGGACGGGATCTCGGGCCGCATCGACGTGCTGGCCGAGGTGCCGATCGAGGTGAAGACCGGTGCCACCCTCGTGCGCGCGAACGAGCTTCGCACCGCTCGCCCGGATCACCTGGAACAGCTCGGCATGTACTGCTCGCTGATCGGTCGACCCCGTGGCCGGCTCGTGAGCTGGGTCGAGCCGGCCGGGGGCGCCGCGTCGATCTCGGTCGCCGACGTGGGCTACCGGAGCCTTCCCCACATTCGCGAGGAGATGCTCCGGCGCGCGAGCGACCTGCGTGCCGCCTGGGACGCAGAGCGGACGGACGCGCTGCCCCGGTGTCCGTGGTTCTCCCGGGGCTGCGAATTTCAGACGAGCCGGATCTGCGACTGTACGGGAACGGAGGCGTCGCACCCCTCTCGGATCCTGGACGAGCTCGAGTCGATCGAGGCCCGGTCCGACCTCGAGGGCGAGCTGGCGAAGCGTCGGGCCGCGTCGCCCACGGCGGCCTCGGGTCCGGTTGTCGGGAAGTTCCGGGAGCTCGTCTTCCCGCGTCGAGCGTACTTCGAGCGGGTTTCACCGGTGGAGGTGCCTCCCGCCCCGACGCGTCCGTCGGGCCCCGATCTGTTCTCCCGCCTCCTCGAGGCGGTCGAGTCGGGACCGATCGGCGAGGTGGCCACGCTGCCGCCGCGCGCGGAGGAACCCGAGGAGGAGGTGGCCGGATTCCGCGGCCTGCCGTACCTGGTCAAGACCTCGAGAGCCCGAGACCCGCTGCCGGTCGAGCGGTGGCTCGATCGGCTCCCTCAGTACGCCCTCGAGCTGGGCTTCCGATGCGCCGTGACCGGCACCTCCTCCGGCCGCATCGTCCTCGGACAGGAGCACGCTCGCTCGGACCGGGAGCGGCTGCGGGTCGTGGAGTACTCCTTCCGGCCCATGACGCGGATGGCTCGCCTCTGTCGGGAGCGTGCCGACGCACTGCGTCGGGCCCAGGACCGCGGGGACCCGTCCGGGCTCGCGCCGTGCCCCCGGTGGATGTTCGAGGAGTGCCCGTACCGAGACCGCTGCGGGTGCGACCCGTCGCGGCCGACCGGGCCGACCTGAGACCCCGATCGCTCAGCCGGCGGGACGATCCCACCGGTAGATCGAGGCGGTCGCCGTCACCCGGAAGCCCGAGCTCTCGTATAGGGAACGAGCGGCGACGTTCGCGTCGGTCACCCAGAGGCGCACCCGTTCGTAGCCGAGCGCCCACAGGGCGCGGAGTCCCCAGCGCAGGAGCCACCGGCCGAGGCCCCGCCGGCGGAACTCGGGGTCGACCATGAAGTCAACGAAGACCGCCCGTCGGGCAGACAGCTCGGTGGTGAGCAGCGCCCCGACGAGCCTCGATGGATCCGGTCGATAGAGCGCGGTCGAGGCCTCGTCGAGGAAGCGGCCGAAGCGCCCGGCGAGTACGGTCTCGAGCACGCGCAGATAGTCTCCAACTTCCGTCCCCGCCAGGAGGGCGTCGGTGCTGCCCGCGAACGCGCGGTAGTCTAGATCGGCGAGCGCCTCCAGCGTCACCCGACGGACCGGCAGCAGGACCAGCTCGTCGGGCCGGGCGGGCAGCGGGCTCGCGTCGGCGGGCCCCAGCGGCCGCTCCATCGCCCGTCGGGCGATGACCGTCGAGCCGGCCCGCCGGGAGAGGGCCTCGAGCACCTGGCGCTCCGCGTCGGCGACGAGACCGGTGAACCCGACATCGATCGAACGGAGGCCGGTCGGGAGTCCGTCCAGCATCCGGTCGGCGAGGCGTCGGGCCC
>JASHYV010000104.1 GCA_030064695.1 Thermoplasmata archaeon | reverse complement strand
GGGGCCGTGACGGTCGTCGTGCTGTTCTGGGCCGGCCCAGTCTGGTAGGTCGTGCCCTGCGCAAAGGCGTACGCCCCGACCATCGCGAAGATCGCGACCAGCGTCGCGACATACACCGTCTTTCGTTGCACATGACTCGCCATGGAGACCTCGCGAAGGTCGAATATGCGCGAGTTACGTATTTATGCGTATTCCTGCGAAGGCCTCCGTGCTTTCCCTACTTTTGAGCCGATACATCCTAATCCTCGGGGCACCCGTGGATAGGGCGAGGCGTCGCGGACCGTGGGTCGAGGGGACGACGCCGGGGACGAGGCCCCGGCCGCGGAGACGCTCTCGGAAGGGCTCGCCGAGAGCGCGCCCCTGTTCATCATCTCGGGGCTCATGTTCGCCGCCGGATACCTCTTCTGGCGCGACGGCAGCGTCGTGGGCCCGCACTCGTTCCCGCTGTGGGACCTTCTGATCTCGCTCGGGTGCGTCGCCGCGGCCGGCGGCATCCTCTCGTGGTTCTTCGCGACCTCGGCGCCCAGCGCCGCCCGCGGACGGTCCACGTCTCGGGATTCCGGCGCCGACGGACGGATGGAGTTCGGTCGGCCGCGCCCCGACGTCGCCCGGGCGGCGCCGCCTCCCACCCCCACGGGAGGCATCGCGACGGCGGTGAGCACGTACGGGACCCCGCTGCGACCGATCTGGTCGGAGGACGACCTGCCGATGCCCGCCCCCCGCGTAGTCGCGAGGGCGCGCACCGACTCGACGGGCGCCGCCTCCGCTGGCGCCACCGAGAGCGACCACGTCAACCTGATGCTCGCGGAGCTCGACGACATCGAACGGGACGTGGCGCCGCGCCGTCGGCCCGGCGAGCCCACCGCTTCGAGCTGACGCGCACGCCCGCGCCGTTAAGAACGACCGGCGTGCTGCTCGGCCGATGGACTTCGTCGGGATCGGTTCGGTCGACGCCACGGCGCTCCGCTGGATCCGGGTGGGCGACCGGCCGCTTCAGTTCGTCCTCAGCACCGCCGACGCGCCCCTCGCTCAGCTGCAATGGCAGAAGGACGGCGGCTCGCTCGCCGTGGCCTCGGCGCTCGGAGCGGTCTGGGAGCTCAAACGGTCGGGTTTCCTGAATCCCCAGATCACGGCGCGCCGGGCCGGCGACCCGAAGACGCTGGCCCGGCTCTCGGTCCATCTCAACCACCATTCGATCGAGATCGCCGGGGGCCTCAGCTTCCGGTTCCACCGGGCCGGGGTCCTGCTCCCCGCGTGGCAGGTGACCGGTCCGGACGGCCAGGAGGTCCTCCATGTGGAGCCGGTCCGAGAGGGCCGGGCGCTGGCGGGAGGGGCCGTGCTCGCCCCGGCGCCGGCGACCCGCGGTCCCCAGTTCCTCCTCCTCGCCGTGCTCGCGTGGTACTTCATCGCCCTCGCCTGGTTCGAGGACGAGACCGTGATCCCGTTCGAGGGACCCGCGCTCTCTGTGGCGCAGCAGCCCTAGGCGGGCGGGATCGACTTCGACCGAAGGTCGGCGAAGCACGCCGAGCACAGCAGGTGCATCGAAGGGTATCCCTCCGGGGGAAGGGTCGTGATGCGAGTGATCACCTTGCCGCAGTTGTCGCACACCATCTGACCGTCCCGGATCATCCGCGTCGGCTCCTCGAGCGGGCCTACCGCGGAGCCCCTAAAGCGGTGCCGGGGGGCCCTTCGCCCCTGGGAAGCCCAGGGCGGCCAGCGCCCGCGGGATCATGATGTCGTAGCGGGGCCCGCCATCCATGTGCGCCGCATCGAACTCCGCGTGCTCGACGCGGCCGCCTTCGCGTCGCGCCGCGGCCGCGAAGATCCGCGCCCCCACGTCCAGGAACCACTCGTCGCGCGCTCCGCCGTCCACGTAGACGTACCGAAGCCGGCGCAGGGCCGCCCGGAACCGCTCGGTCCGGATCATCTCGACCGGGTCCCACGCGAGCCATCGGGCCCAGACGTCCTCGCGCAGTCGGCCCGTCTCCAAGTCGAACGGAAGTTCGAACCGGCCGGGCTCGCTCTCGATCGGAGAGTAGCACGAGGCGTAGGCCATCATCTCGAGCGCGGTGACCATGGGGTTCATTGGGCCGAAGGCGTTCGTGGGCTCGGAGAACAGCGCCCTCAGGAGCGCCTCGGGCCCGCCCGCCTTGCGGAGAGCACGGAAGGCGATCGGGAACTCGGGGGCGTAGCCGTACGCGAAGTAGCAGTCGCCCGCGTTCGACGCCGCCACGGGGAACAGCTCGGGAAAGCGAAGGGCGAGCGTGAGCGCTCCGTAGCCGCCGCTGGAGGTGCCCAGCACGGCGCAGGGACCGGTCCGGTACCGCTCGCGGACCCAGGGCACGATCTCCTGCACGACGTAGTCCTCATACCGGCCGGTGGCCGTGGAGTTGAGGTACTGGCTGCCGCCGAGCGCGGTGAGACAGTCGGGTGCCACCATCACGGCCTCGGCCGCCTCGCCGATCCGGATGAGTCGATCGAGCCGATTCACGACGTTGTTCGCCATGTAGCGAGGCCGTTGGAAGTGGAGCCATCCGGCTCCCGTGTAGCCGGAGAGGAGCACGAGGAGGGGCTTGCCTTCGGTCACCCCCGAGGGAGG
>JASHYV010000103.1 GCA_030064695.1 Thermoplasmata archaeon | reverse complement strand
GCGCCCGCCGCGCCGCTGGCGCCGGTACTGGTCGAGCGGCAGGCGCTTGATGTAGCCGTCCCGGGTGACCAGGACGACGACGTCCGAGTCGGGGATCAGGTCCTCGAGCGTCCGCTCGGTGAAGGCGCCGACGATCCGGGTCCTCCGCGCGTCGCCGAGCCGCTCCTTGAGATCGCGGAGCTCCTCCGCGACGACCTGGTCGAGCCGCTCGGGCGAGGCGAGGATCGCGCGAAGCTCCTTCGCGAGCGCCTCCTTCTCCGCCTTCTCCTTCTCGACCGCCTCCCGCTCGAGCGCGGTCAGGCGCGCGAGCCGCATGTCGAGGATCGCCTTCGCCTGCTCGCTCGAGAGGAGGAACTTACCCATCAGGCTCGTCTCGGCCTGGGGGACGTCCCGCGAGCGGCGGATGATCCGGATCACCTCGTCGATGTGGTCGATGGCGGTGAGGAACCCTTCCAAGAGGTGGAGCCGCTCCTCGGTCTTCTTGAGGTCGAACTCGGTCCGTCGCGTGATCGTCGTGCGCCGGTGGTCGAGGTGGAGCCGGAGGAGCTCCTTCAACGGCAGCACCTTCGGCTGCCCGCCCACGAGACAGAGGTTGATCACGCCGAAGCTGGTCTCGAGCGGAGTGTGCTCGTAGAGCCGGTTGAGGAGGATCTCGGCGGGCGCGTCGCGGCGCAGCTCGAGCACGACGCTCGTGCCGTGCCGGTCCGACTCGTCGCGGAGGTCGGTGACGCCGTCGATCCGCTTCGACTTCACGAGGTCGGCGATCAGCTGGAGCAGCGCCGACTTGTTGACCTCGTACGGGATCTCCGTGATCACGATCTCGTCGCGGCCGTCGCGTTCCCGGATCTCCGCGGCGCCGCGGAGATGGACGGTGCCGCGGCCGGTCTCGTACGCCTCGCGGATCCCCTCGTTCGAGAGGTAGCCGCCCGTCGGGAAGTCGGGGCCGGGGAGCACCGTCAGGAGCGTGTCGAGCGGGGTCTCGGGGTCGCGGAGCACGAGCAGCAGCGCGTCGACGACCTCGCCCAGGTTGTGCGGCGGCATGTTGGTCGCCATGCCGACCGCGATCCCGGCGGAGCCGTTCACGAGCAGGTTCGGGATCTTCCCCGGGAGGACGAGGGGCTCCCGGAGGGTGCCGTCGAAGTTGTCGGACCAGTCGACGGTCTCCTTCTCGATGTCGAGCAGCATCTCCTCGGCGATCGCGGAGAGCCGGGCCTCGGTGTACCGCATCGCCGCGGGGGAGTCGCCGTCGATCGATCCGAAGTTGCCCTGGCCGTCGATGAGCGGGTAGCGGAGGCTGAACGGCTGCGCCATCCGGACCAGCGCGTCGTAGACGGCGAGCTCGCCGTGCGGATGGTACTTCCCGAGGACGTCCCCCACGGTGCGCGCCGACTTGCGGTATGGACGGTCGTGGGTCGCCCCGGACTCCCACATCGACCACAGGATCCGTCGGTGGACCGGTTTGAGGCCGTCGCGCCCGTCGGGCAGCGCGCGCCCGACGATCACGCTCATCGCGTAATCGATGTACGAGCGGTGCATCTCCTGCTCCAGCGTCCGGTCGTGGACGCGGTCGACGACCGGGGCCGGGGTGTCGGGGGTGGCGCTCATCGGAACCCGGTCCGGCCCTGGAGCTGCTCCGTGAGCGCCCGGTCGGCGGCGTCCAGGAACGCGGGTCGGGCGCCCGCCGGGATCGTCGCGCCCGCCGCCACCCGATGGCCGCCGCCCTCGCCGTGGACGCTCTCGGCGGCGGTGCGACAGGCGATCGCGAGGTCCAGGCCCCGCTCGACCTGGCGCAGCGTGCCGCGCGCGCTCACTTTCGTGGGCCGGTCGCCCTGGGGGGAGAAGACGAAGACGGGCCGGTCCGGAGGCAGCAGGTAGGCGATCGCGAGCCCCGCCTGGGTGCCCGCGAGCGTGAGCTCCGGGCTCTCGAACCAGCGCAGGCTCGGCATCTCCTCCACGCCCTGTTCTTCCACGCGTCGCAGCCCCTTCAAGATACCTTGTCGCCACGCGTCCTCGGCGGCCCGGGCCCGCGTGAGCGCCGAGGGGTCGCCGAGCGCGAGCGCGACCCCGACCCCCGGGATCCCGGCCCGCCCGGTCGCGTTCTGCAGGTTGGAGAGCTCCTCCGCGTCGAGCCCCAGCGACGGGAGGAACCAGCGGGGGGCGTCCAGGACCTCGAGGAACTCCGGGGACACGCCCGCCTCCGAGAGCCGGGCCTTGAGCGCGGTCACGAGCCGCTCGATCTCGGGCTCGGTGAGATGGGGGACCGGCCGCTCGGGGTCGATCCCGAGGGACCGCAGCAGCGCCTCGGCCTCCGCCGGGCGGCCCGAGAGGCCCCGGACGAACGGGTCGATGCTCTCCGCGAGCGCGCGGCCGACGGTCGGGCCGAAGAGCGCGAGGCCGCGGCGCTCCTGGAGCAGCGAGCGGCGCACCGCCTCGTCGACCAGCCGGGAGGTGAGGCCGCGGAAGCCCCCCACGTGCTGCCGGTCGCCGATCGCTCCCGAGAGCCCCCAGGGCGCGTTGTCCCAGTTGACGGGGTCCAAGAAGATCGTGTAGAGCCAGGTGAGCGTCGCGGCGCAGAGCTCGCTCATGCCGTCGACGCCCCAGTCGAGCGGGTTCACGAACGCCACGTGGTCGGGGAGCTTCGGGGCCTCGGGGGAACCGGGGTACTGGTGGTGGTCCAGGACGACCACCGGGTGCGGGTGCCGGGCGAACAGGTCCGCCCAGCTCGCGCCGGTGTCGACGACGAGCACGGGACCCGGGGCGGCCGCGAGCAGCGCGGCCATCCGCTCCCGCTCGACGCCGGTGAGCGGGGTCGCCTGGGCGGCGTAGCCGAGCCGGGCGAGCGCCCGCAGCGCGCTCGAGGCGCTCGCAATCCCGTCGGCGTCGTAGTGGTAGATGACGCGCCAGCGCCCGGGGTGGGCGAGCAGCAGGGCGCGCGCGCGTTCGAATTCCGCCGAGTAGTGGGGATCCGCGACGAATCCGTCGGGGCCCGAGGGCATCACTCCACCTGGAGCGCGGCGCCGGCGGCGGAGTACCGCCAGCCCTCCGGGATCCGGCGGCGCTGGCGGTAGTACCGCGCGAGGCGCCGGATGCGCGACTCCATGAGGACGAGTCCGCGCCGGTTGGAGAGGTCCTTGGGATGGGTCTCGAGGTGGCGCTGGAGGTGGACGACGCGCTTCAGCAGCGCCTCGAGGTCGTC
>JASHYV010000102.1 GCA_030064695.1 Thermoplasmata archaeon | reverse complement strand
GCCCTCGCGCGCGGGAAGCGGGTCCACATCTCGCACGAGAACGGGACCGATCTGACGCTCGCGCTGGAAGGAAAGCGGCCCGCGGCGCTCCTCGGCAGAATCACCCCGGAGGACAAGAAGCGCAACAACTTCTCGCGGCTGATGTACCTGCCGGCCGGCTCGATCCGGGCGCCGCTGTCGATCGACGTGGCCGAGGGTACGATCGTGGGCAACCGGACCTGCTACTACGACGACGGGGTCGCCACTTTCCCGCACTTCCAGTTCGCGAACGGGCGTCTCGTGCACTCCGAGTTCGCCAGCGGCGCGGAGCGCTTCGACGTACCGTTCAAGGAGGCGACCAAGGGTCGGGACCGGCCTGGGTTCCTGGTCATCGGACTCAACCCGAAGCTGCACAACACCCCCCAGGTCGAGGACGTCGAAGCCGGATGCGTGCTGGTCTCGCTCGGTGGCAGTCAGCAGCTCGGCGGCCGAAACAAGTCGAACTTCTTTGGCTGGGCGATCACGGCCGGCGCTCGGCTCGAGATCGACGGGAAGGCGGTACCCCTTCCGACCCCCGACTGAACCCCGGGGCGCGGAGGGCGGCTCTCGCCGCCCCCCGGGCCTATTCCCGTGCGATCCGGCCCCGATCGACAACCGGCGTGCCGTCGACCTCGAGACGTCCGCCCCGCAGGGCGAGGTAGGCCGCGACATGCGGCGCCCGCGTGGATCCCCCCATCGCGGAGTTCCGTCCGACCTCGAAGGTGATGGTGCCGAGGGACTGGTCGAAGAGCAGCGGGATCGACGAGATCTTGGGGTTCAGCCCGACCGAGACGAACCCCGGTCGGAACGCGACTGCTCCGAGACGTTGGAAGGCCCGACGGAACGCTTCGCCGCCCCCGGAGAAGCCGTAGTCGGTAATCCGGCCCCGGCGGATCGTCCAGCTCCCTCCGTTGAGCGGGGTCTGGTTGCCCTCCAGGAACATCACGCCGGTCACGTTCGCGACCAGGGTCCCGTCCCCGGCGCTCTCGCGGACCGAGATCGAGGTGACCCCGCTCGGCATCACGGTCATGACCTTGCCCGCCCGAACGTCCTGCTCGTCGATGACCCCATCGTCGACCACAGCGGCCCGACCCGCGAGCTCGAGGGTGAGGTCGGTGCCGTTCGGGTGGGTGATCCGGAGCTCGCGGCCCCGGCGGAACCGTTCCCCGAGCCAGCGGCCGTCCCGCTGGAAGGTGCGGGGATCGACCAGGGAGGCGTCGACGAGCTCGTTGCGCCAGGCCGCGAGGTCGAGGCCGTACCGCCGGGCCCAGACCTCCGAGGTGCGACCCAGGTCCCACCGCACGCATCGGACGCCGAACCGTTCGACGATCTGGAACCACTCGTGATCGTTGGACATGATCCGGTTCGTGAGCGGGGCCGGCATACGCTCCTCCCGAACGGTGTCGAGGGGGCCCAACAGCGCCACGTAGGCGTTGGTATGCTTGAGCGCGGCCCACTCCTGGGGTCCGATCCGCCCGAGGTGGTTCACGGGCACTCGCTCGAGCGAACTCCAGTAGGTGTCCTCGTCCTCGAGCAGCAGCATCGGCTCCGCCCCGAGGGCCCGAGCCTCCAGGACGAGGCTCTCGGCCCACGGCAGGGTGGCGGACCAGGTCTCGATGGTGACCGACTCTCCGCGCCGCACGCGAAGGGCGTGGGCCAGGATGTTGCGCGCGACGGCCCGACGCTTGGCCTCGGGGTAGCTCGGCAGCATCGGGCTCTCCATTCGGGGGGTCCTATATAAGTCGGAGTCGCATTAGCTTCCTAAAAGGGCTCACCGGCCCTCGAGCGCGGAGTTCCACGATGCGGCTGCACAAGGTCGTCAATCGGGTCTACGAGGGGACCACCTACTACCGCTGGGTGGTCTCGATCCCGCCCAAGCGGATCCGGGAGCTGGGCTGGACCAACGGTCAGGAGCTCGAAGTCCTCGTGCGCGGGTCGAGCCTCTGGGTGCAACCGTCCTTGGGGCCACGACCCGCCCGGCGGTCGCGCGGCTCCGGAGGGCTCGAAGAGATCGTGCAGCGGAAGACGCTCGCGCGCCGCTGAGGCGGAGCCGGACCTCGACGCTTCGCCGCCCTCCCTCCGGGTACCCTTCTAGGTCCTCGTGGCCTCGACGAGAAACGCCGGTCGCAGAGAGGCACCCAGCGCGCGGAGTGGAAGCGCGTACGTCAGCCCCAGAGCCCGCGGCAGCGTCCGGTGGACCGTGTCGGGGGCGAGAAGCCGGAGCCGCCACTGGTCGGCTCCACACGCAGGGCACTCCGCCGCCATCCGCCGGGCCGCGACTGGCGCGACCGCGCGATAAGGGCATCTCTTGCCTCGGCCGCGCGCGCCGAGACTCGGGCCGGATCGAAGGGCACCGAACCGGCTCCCGCGACCCCGGCGATCCTCGGGAGAAGACCGGGTCCCCCCTCAGGAAGGCCCGCAGTGCCCGACCAACCGGTACTGTCAACTGTACGGGTGCTCCCACCTAGCGTCCCCTCGCTTGTAAAGGAAGGGTGACTTACGTCGAGGCCCCGTGCCGGCTAGTCACCGATCCATTTTCGACGGGCGGCCTCCGACATCGGCCACGGAGGGGCGTGTGGGCTGTGGGCCACGGCGCGAGCCTGGGCCGGAGTCAGCCAAATAACGCCGTCCTGGAATGTCCCGCCCCGGACCCGAACGTGAAATTGGCTCGGCTTGGGGTCGAGGAGGTCCGGCTGCAGATCCTGCCAGGCTACCATCCTATTCCCAAGGAGCCTACGTTTCAGCCAGATACCTTCTGGAACCGGCGCCACGGCAATCGGGAAGGCCAGACTGGTGCCGATCAGCGCTCCGGCTCCGAAGGCGCCGATCGTGGCTGTGGCTAGTCCGAGGCCCAGTGCCCAAGCCACGGTAACGGTTCCAGCCGCCACGGACAGGCCGCCCCAAGCGAAGCTCAGCAGAAGCCACGAGGCGACGAACGTGAGAACGACGGCAAGTCCGCCCGACCTGCTGATCGCCCTTCCGTAGGTCCACACCGGAGGGCCCCCCGAAATGGTAGTAGCAGTCTCCGCCGCGATCGAGCCCCGCGCCTTCGAGCCCTCCCATCGGGGAGCGCCGGGATGGGACGCAATCGCCTCCCACTGCTCCGGTGTGATGCGGACGAGTCCGGATCCGCCGGTTCTTGTCCGATAAGACAGCGTGAACCCCGGGGAAGACTGCCGGGAAAAATACGGCTCGAACCGGTCCCAGGTCAGAACGAGGTCTGGCCGGAGACGTTTCCGTACTATCACACCGCCGTCCCAGACGCCAACGGCTCGGGCCTCCAGCATGGCTCCGACAAGCAGGAATACGGACACCATGGCCGCCAGTGAGCCGACGAGGACCCCGGTGGCCCAGGCGGGAGCGCCGGGGCCGCCAACGAGAACGAGGTAGCCGAAAATATCCACTGCACCGAAGATGACCAACAGCCCGTATGCCAACGCATCCCGCCGCCGATCCTTGACGCTGCCCTCGACCCACACGACGCCCGTCGCACTCGCGACCATTATCCTACCCGATGCACACCAATCCGAGACTCCACGCGACGTCCTGTGCTCCGTGAATCATTGAGCCGCTCACGCGGCGAGCTGGCTTGGATCTGAATGGTCACTGCGCTTGTGAGGTTGTCTAACGAGTGTTCTACGACTTCCTCTGCGCGACGAGAACGATCTCGGCCATACCTTTGGGCACGGTCGCTTCGCTCTGCTCGAGAATCTCCTTCCACCGAAAGCCCCCGGGATCTGCCAGTCCGGCGGCCACCGCGGGTGTGGTCCCCAGAGCCGAGTGCGGCCGAACCATGTTGTAATGCACGCGAAGGCCCTCCATGAGTACCTTGGGTCCCTTCTGCCCGTGAAGTCCCCGCATCACCTTTAGACGCTCCTTCTCCGTCCCGTGCAGTCGCTCTACCAAGTTGTTCGACTTCTTCGCCCGAATCGATCGCACTCGAACGTGGGGGTTCACCACCTCCTCGCCGCTCCGAAACGCCAGTTCTCGGCCGACTGCCTTGTGGTACGCGGCGAGTCCGTCTGTGAGGACGGCCATCGGTCGGTCCGGAGAAGCGGACTTTGCCTTACGGAGAGGGACTCGAGCCTCCCGCAGACCGCGCAGGCGGGTCACATGCGTCGCCAGAAGGTAGCGGGTCTTCGCGTCCAGCACGTTCCAGACCCATCGCGGATTTCCGTCCGAGGTGACCATCGTCTCATCGACGTTCCACTGTTCGCCGGTCCGTGGCGCTTGTGCGTCCATCCAGCGGGCGGCCAGGGGCACGACCCGTCGTATCCAGAGGTGAATCGTGGGCGGGGCGACCGGAAGGCCGTACACCTGACGCAGGTGCTCCGCCACTTTCCGTAAGGAGAGTCCTCGAAAGTAGAGATCCAGCGCAATCGCTACCGTTCGTCGATCGAAACGACCCCGCAGCGGACCCGCTCCGACCGTGAATCGGACTCCACATATCTTGCAGAGATACCGCCGGACCGTCTCCCGTCGATTGTATCGGAGTCCGAAGTGGACCGTCTGAAGGGACCCGCAGCGACGACACGCTCGAACGCCCCCATTGCCCGCCAGCGGCTCGGAGAAGTGACTCCTGAGCTGTACTGCGAGGATGTGAACGCAGCTACGTCGGAACGAACGAAAGAAGGGACAGGAGCAGCTCCACCGCTCTCGGGATACGGAAATCGAGTAGCGACGGTCCGGCCGACTTTGCGATCGCACTTCGAATCGGCTCGGCGAGACCACGCGAATCTGGTCGCCCCGCGCCACGATCGCGAGGGCCGGCGCCCTTTGGTCCGGCCAAGGCGAGAGCTCGGGTGCCGTCATCCGATGGTGGTGTCGGCGCCTGGGCCAATCCCCTTTCGCGGCCGGTGAACATTGAAGGATGGCCCGCGGACCTCTTGTCGGACATCTGTACCGGGAGAAGTGTCCGCCTACCGGGCGTCAGCCAATCCTTGAGACGCCGGGGCTGACATTCGAGCGCTTGTCGGACATGAGAATCCGCAGTGAAAGATGTTCAGAAGATCGAGCTCTCCCTCGAGCAAAATGGATCGCCACCCGTTCACTGAACGGACCTTCTTCGAGACCCCTCGACCACCCGCACCTGAACAGTACCCGACCAACCAACCTGTTAAATACGGCTGACAGGGCTCGGGGAGCGCTGCTGACAAGCGTCCGACAAACAGCCCGTCGTCGGCGACGCCGGCAGCGCAGCACGAAGGCACGAGGAGGAGCGCCCGATGCATCTGAAGCGCATCAAGGTCCGCAACTTCAAGTCGTTCTCCGGCGCGACCGAGATCCCCTTCCAGTCCGGATTCACCGGCGTGGCCGGCCCCAACGGCATGGGCAAGTCCAACATTTCCGACTCGATCCTCTTCGTGCTCGGCCCGACCAGTTCGAAGGCGCTCCGCGCGGAGCGGCTGACCCACCTGTTCTTCAACGGCGGCGCCTCGAAGAAGCCCGCGACCGAGTGCGAGGTCTCGCTCGTCTTCGACAACACGGACCGGCTGCTGCCGGTCGACTCGAACGACGTAGAGATCACGCGGTACGTCAAGCTCGCACCGAGCGACCCCGACGGGTACTACTCGTACTTCTACGTCAACGGCAAGCGGACGACGCAGACGGAGATCGACGGGATCCTCTCCCATGCCCGGCTGTCCGGCGACGGCTACAATCTGGTCCAGCAGGGGGACGTCAACAAGGTCGTCACCATGGGCCCGGTGCCGCGCCGCGGGCTGGTCGAGCGTCTCGCCGGCATCAGCCAATACGACGATGAGCTCGCCCGGGCCGACGCGAAGCGCACCGACCTCGAGCAGAACCTGAGCCGCATCCAGACTCTGCTCGGCGACGTGAAGGGCCGACTCTCTGCCCTCGAGAGCCAGCGGCTGCAGGCTATCGAGTACCAGCAACTCCAGGACGACAAGCGCCGGTCGGAGGCGCGGCTCGCCCGAGCCGGGCACCGGCTGGCCGAACAGGAGCTCGCGACCTGCGTGAAGCAGGTCGAGGCGGTCCAGGCCGAGATCGCCCGGCTGGAGGCCGACCGCGTCCAGCTCGCGCAGCGGCAATCGGAGCTCGCGGCGGCGATCGAGAAGATCGACCGCGCCGTCGCGGAGGCCGGCGGAGAAGCGGCGCTCAAGTTCAAGGCCCAGCTCGATGAGAAGAAGATGGCCTACGCCCGGCTCGACCAGAGCCTGGGCCATCTGAAGGAGGGCCTCGAGGAGCTCGAGTCCCAGGCGAAGGAGCTCGCCGCCTCGGTCGCGGCCGACACCAAGCAGCGGACGGATCTGTCCGGCCAGGAGTCGAAGCTCGCCGCCCAGCTCGCCGAGCTCGAGAAGACCGCCGCCGAGCAGGCGAAGGGGATCCAGTCCGCGACCGCCCCGGCCGGGAAGTCGCCGGACAAGCTCTCGCAGGCGAGGAAGCAGCAGCTCGAGCTGGAGCGGCAGGCCGACCAGAAGCAGAAGGCGTGGCAGACCGCCGTCCAGGACCGGGAGACCGCGAACGCCACCCTGCAGTCGGCGGAGCGGGACCAGGCGCAGGCCGAGGACGATCTCCGCGAGCGCGAGGTCGAGGTCAAGGACCTGGAACTGCGGATCAAGGACGCCTCGCCCGGGAAGTCCGGCGGTGGCGCTTCGACCGGAGACCTCCAGAAGGAGCTCTTCCAGCTGAAGAATCAGGAGAAGTCACTTACCGCCGAGGTGGACCGGCTCCGGAACGAGGTCGCCGAGATCAATCGGCGCTACGTCCAGCTCGACGCCCGCCTCAAGGCGCGGGCCGAGTCGGGCTCCCGCCCGAACCAGCTCGCGGCGGTCGATTTCCTCCTCTCCCAGCGGAACCTCGGCAAGATCGCCGGCATCCGGGGAACGGTCGAGGAGCTGGCCGAGTTCGATCCGAGATACAAGACCGCCCTGCAGGTCGCGGGCGGCGGCCGGTTCCAGGCGCTGGTCGTCGAGTCCGACCAGGTGGCCGAGGAGTGCATCCAGCTCCTCCGCTCCGA
>JASHYV010000101.1 GCA_030064695.1 Thermoplasmata archaeon | reverse complement strand
ATGGCGGCGCCGATCGCGAAGATCCCGGTGAAGGCGGCGGCGCTCGGGACGACCTCGGAGACGAACCCGCCCGGCGCCGAGGGATCCGGGAGGAGGACGATCCGGGTGAAGGTCGCGAGGACGGCCGCGACGACCACCGGGCCAACGCTGGCGCCCAGGTCCTGGAACATCTCGGTCATCCCCATGGAGATGCCGGTCTCGCCGCGGCGCGAGGAGACCGCGATCACGTTCGCGACCGACACGAACACCGCGATCATGCCGACGAACGTCGGGATCGCCTCGGTGATCAGCTCGAGGTAGGTCGCGTGCCAGGCGAGCAACAGCAGGAAGCCGACGCCCGTGAGGGCGGCCCCGAGGACGACCATCGGGCGGGGCCCCCAGCGGGCCACCCCCCGACCGAAGACCGGCGCGGCGATGAACATCGAGACGGTGGTCGGGATGCTCAGCAGGCCGAAGTCGACGACGCTCTTGTCGAGCCCCACGACGGGGAACTCGACGAGGACGGTGAGCACCACGAACGCGAGGTACATGGCGAGGCCGACGAGCATCGCCCCGAGGTAGCCGAGCGCGATGTTCTTCTCCCGGAACCGGGAGAGGTCGAGGAGCGGTTCCGCCGCCGTGCGCGAGCGGACGATGAACAGGGCGACCAGGACGGCCGCCAGGACGAAGATCTCGGGCACGCCGAAGGGCCGGCCGGTCGCCGAGAGCGACGTCCATCCCCAGCTCGGGCCGAGGGTGAGGCCGAGCAGGAGGGCGGCCAGTCCTCCGCCGAGCAGGAGCGCGCCGGGGAGGTCGATCCGGCCTCCCGTGCCCTTCGCCCCTTCGGGGAGCCAGGTGCGGGCCAGGATCGGCAGGGCGAGGGCGACCGGGAAGACCGCCGCGTAGGCGACCTGCCAGTCGAACGTCTCGATCAGCCAGGAGCCGAGCACCAGTCCGAAGGCCGAGCCGACGGCGAACATCGACGCGACGAGCCCCTGCGCCGGGGCGACGCGCGCCGGAGGAAGGCTCTCCGCGACCATCGCGAGGGCCAGCGGGAACATCGCGAGCCCGACGCCCTGCAGGCCCCGGGTGGCGATCAGCAGGTAGATCGCGTGGGCCCGGTCGATCCCGAGGGCGCTCGCCAGGATCGGGGTCGCCGGCGCGAGCGCGACCGCGAACGTATAGATCGTGAGGACGATCGCCAGCACCCGGCGCTTGCCGTACAGGTCGCCCAGCTTCGCGGTGACCGGGATCGTCGCGACGCCGACCAGCAGGTAGGCGGAGAGGATCCAGACGACGGTCGTGTACGGGGCGTTCCCGAAGAACGTGCCGAGGGTCGGGAGCGCGGGCGTCAGCATCGTTTCGATGAAGCTCACGACCAGCGCCGCGGTCGCGAGGACGATCACGATCCGCGTCGCGTGCGAGGAGGGGCTCGGGGCGGGGGCGGCGGACGGGGCGGACATCGAAGGCAGCGACCGCTCCCGACTACCTCAACCCCGCGTCCGGCCGCGCGACGAATCCGGCAGCCCACGGGCGGCGGCTTCCGATTTCGGCGGTCGAACTCAAGAAGTCGGAACCCGTTCCGCGCGGCGGGATGCCGTCCTCCTCGTCGTCCGGGACCATGCGGGTGGTGCCCCTCGACCTCGACATCCTGCGCGAGATGTACCCGGAGGGCGGCGTGCAGATCTCCGGGATCGATCCCCGGCTCAACGCGAACCGGATCGCCACCCGTCTGGGGGTGAGCCGGGCCCGGGTCTCCGGCCGGCTCAGCACGTGGAGGGAGTTGGGATTCGTCGCGCGGTACGATGTCTGGCCGAACCCGCTCCTCTTCGGGCTCTCGGGCTTCGCCTTCGAGGTCCGGGTGGCGCATCGGGCCGACAAGCCCGAGGTGATCGAGCGGATCGGCCTCGTGCCGGGGGCGATCGGCGGGATCGACTACCTGGGGGACTGGATCACCGTCACGTTCGCCCTACCGGCGGGAGAGGATCCGCGCCGGGCGATGGCGCTGCTGCGCTCGCTCACCGGCGTCGCCGAGGTGGAGAACACGGCGAGCTGGAACTCGGTCGACTCGCCCCGCGCGCTCTCTCCCCTCGAACTGCGGGTGGTCCGGGCCCTCCGGCGGTTCCCGACCGACTCCCTGACCGCGATCGCCCGCCACGTCGGAGTCTCGACCCGAACCATCACCGCCCGGTACGGCCGGTTGCTGGACGAGCACGCCGCCTGGTTCATCCCGGTCTTCGACTTTCGTTCGCTGGCCGAGCCCGTCGTGACCCTTGCGATCGAGTTCGCAACCCCCGGTGACCGCGCGGGATTCCCGCGGGCGTTGACGAGGGCCTTCCCCAACTCGCTCGAGTTCCTGCGCCAGCCCTTCGGCCCGGTCCTCCCCGACCTGGTGGGCTCGTTCTTCGTGGTGGCCGACTCCGCGGCCCGCGTGGACGAGATCGAGCGATGGGTTCACCGCTACCCCGGAGTGAAGGGGTTCGAGTCGGCGACCCTGGTCCGGGTGCTCAGCTTTCCCGACACGTTCGACCGTCTCCTGTCGGCCGAGGTCGCTCCGGCCCGCTCCCCAAAAATCAAATAGACCGCCCCGCTCGCGCGCGGAGCATGTATTACCTCGATCATCGGCGGGACGTGGTCCGGATCCCGCCCGAGCGCCTCGGCCCGGAGCTCACCGGCGTGCTCACCGAGCTCGCCCAGCAGCAGTTCGAAGGGAAGCTGGTGGACGGCCAGAGCCTCGCGGTCACGATCCGCGAGGTGAAGTCCATCGGCGAGGGGCACATCATCCACGGCGACGGCGGGGTCTACCAGGAGGTCGAGTACGAGGCCCTCCTCTTCCGGCCCGAGATCCAGGAGGTCGTCGAGGGATCCGTCGTCGAGATCCGCAAGTTCGGCGCGTTCGTCCGGTTCGGCCCGCTCGACGGGCTCCTCCACGTCTCGCAGATCATGGACGACCGCGTCAACATCGACGAGCACAACCAGCGGCTCGTCGGCATCGAGTCGAAGAAGGACCTCAAGGTCGGCTACAAGGTCCGGGCGCGGGTCGTCTCGCTCTCGCTCTCCGAGATCTCTCCGCGCGACAGCCGGATCGGTCTCACGATGCGTCAGCCGGCCCTCGGCCGCCTCGAGTGGATCCAGGACGCGCACAAGAAGACGGACGACAAGGGCGGTCGCAAGGCCGCGACGCCGGCGGGCGGAAAGAAGGCGCCCGCCGCCAAGCCCGCTCCGGCGAAGCCTCCCGAGAAGGAGGCGCCCGCTGCGAGCTGACGAGTTCCGATGATCAACCTCAAGGCGTGCAAGAACTGCAACACGATCACCGACCAGGCGAAGTGCCCCCGGTGCGGCGGGGAGACGTCCCGCGAGTGGCAGGGGTACCTGGTCGTGATCGACCCCGAGAAGTCGGAGATCGCCCGGAAGATGGGGATCCATGCCGCGGGCCGGTACGCGCTCCGCGTCAAGTGACGGGCGCGCCTGGGCGGTCCCCAAGTCGCTGCGCCCGACCCTCGCCGAGCGGTACGGGCCCGTCTACGCCGGGGCCGAGGCCGACCGCCGCCTCCTCGCGCTCCAGGTGTTCGCGACGTGCGGCGACTGGGTCACGGCCCGCGCGGTCGAGCTGAAGCACCTTCCCCTCATCGGGATCGTCGATCTCAAGACCCGCCGTCGCGAGCCGATCGATGCTCGCTCGTTCCGCCCGCTCGCGGCGCGCCGCCACGTGAAGGTCGCGAACCCGCCGGGCCTCCTCACGGAGGCACTGCGCACGGCGGTGAAGCGCCTCGTGCAGGAGGGCGGAGGGCTGATCGAGGTCGACGGCGAGGAGGATCTCGGGTCGCTCGCCCTCGTGGAATCGATGCCCGCCGGAGCGACCGTTATATATGGTATCCCGGGTGAGGGGGCCTCCTTCGTCCGCGTCGATGCGGTCGCGAAGGAACACGTACGGCACCTGATCGCGCAGATGGAGTTGCGGAGGACGGGCGATGGAGATTAAGATCCTCGAGGAGCGGCCGAACCCGCTCATGCACCGCCACGAGTACCGCTTCGAGGTCGCGCACGCTACCTCGGCGACGCCGAGCCGAGACCAGGTCCGGGTCGAACTGTCGAAGCTCGTGAAGGCGCCGAAGGACCGCGTGATCATCGAGCGGATGCGGGCCCGGTACGGCACGGCCGTGACGCGCGGCGACGCGCTGGTCTACGACACCGCCGAGGCGGCGAAGTCCACCTCCCGCGCGCACATCCTGGTGCGGAACGGCCTGAAGGAGCGCGCGCCGAAAGGCGGCGCCGCCGCGCCTGCCGCGGCCGAGGCGCCGAAGGCCGAGGAGCCCAAGGCGGAGACGCCGAAGTCCGAGACCGCGCCCACCGAGAAGAAGGAGTGAGCCGGTTGGCCAAGGCACGCGTGGGGCTCTACGAGGTCAAGGGCGACGCCCTGACCCGGACCCACAAGAGCTGCCCCAAGTGTGGGCCCGGCACGTTCCTCGCCGAGCACGCCGACCGGCGCTCCTGCGGCCGATGCGGCTACTCGGAATCGAAGGCGGCACCGACGCCCAAGCCGAAGGCGAAGTCGGGCTAACCCGCCTCGCTCGCCGAGACCGGGCAGGGCGTGGGCTTTAAACCGCGACCCTTCATCGGCCGCGTCGGCGGGGATGCGCCCCTACCGGCGCGAACGAGTCCCATGGGCCCGTAGTATAGCTTGGACATCACGGAGGCCTCCGGAGCCTCAAACCCGGGTTCGAATCCCGGCGGGCCCGTCTAACCTAAGCGTCGGCCGGCCGCCGGTGGGCGCCGACATCGGCTTCAAGCTGTGAGCGGTCCTGCTCCGCGGCTCGAACGGGGAAGGCCGGAGGGTGACGAGAGAGGAGGCCGAGTCGAAGGAGGCGGCGGGGGGAGCGCTACGAAAATCGCTTGTGGAGCTCAAGACTCGACTGGACTTCCCGCGCGAAATCGAAGAACGCCTGAAAGCGTCCGGGGCGCGCTTCCAGTCGACCCTGCGACAGCGAGACGTCTACTTTCTCCGAGTCCAGGGGAGACTCAAGCTGCGGATCCAGCGACCCGGCCAGGACCAACTGGTCTGGTACGACCGCCCCGACGTGGCCGACACCAAGGAGAGCCAGATCGTCCTCACCGCTCTCCCGCCCCACCACGGACTCGAGCCGGTGCTCAGTGCGGCCCTCGGAGTGCGGGTCGTCGTATCCAAGGTCCGACGCGTCTTCGACTGGCGAGGAACCCGGGTCCATCTGGATGAGGTCGAAGGGCTCGGCGCGTTCCTCGAGTTCGAGCGTACCATCGATCCTGGCGCTCCCTCCGCGACCGTTCACTCCGAGCTCCGCACCATGCTGCGCGAACTCGGGATCTCCTTAGACTCCCTCCAGACCGGGTCCTACTCGGACCTACTGCGTCCGGCGGGTCCCCCGCGACCGTCAGTCCGGGAGTTCCCCTGACAGACCGAGGATTTCTCTCACCGCGGGAGCCCAGGAAGTGGCGAGCCGCCCATCGAAAAGTGGGGATCCCATCGCGGTCCCGCGCCCCGTCTCGCCCGGGACACCACCGGGTGTAAATACGCGAGGGTTCATGTCTCATAGACCATGAAGTTGGTCCAGACCGCCATTCCCGATGACGAGTACCGACTGCTCCGCGAGCGAGCGAGCAAGGAGGGGAAGAGCATGAAGGAGGTCGCTCGGGAGGCGCTGCGAGCGCACCTGCTTCCCGATCGCGTGAACCCGGACGACCCGATCTTCCACACCTTTCCGTTGATCAAGGGACGTGGGCGGCACACGAACGCGTCCGTCGAACACGACCGGATCCTCTACTCTCGACCGTGATCTTCGTCGATACCGGGGCGTGGATCGCACTGCTGGACGAGCGCGACCGCTTCCATCCCCGAGCCCGAAGCTTCCAGCGGGAGTTGGGTCGCGGCGCCTACGGTCGGTTGATCACGACCGATCTCGTCTTGGCCGAGGCCGTGACCTATCTCCGACTGCATGCCTCGGGAGATCTGGCCCGAGAGTTTCGTCGCGTGCTGGCCGAGAGCGAAAGCGTCCAGATCGTGTGGACCTCTCCGGATCGGTTCTGGGAGGCTTGGCAGCGGCTCGAGTCTCGCCGGGACAAGCGCTGGAGTCTCACCGACTGTCTTAGCTTTGTGACGATGGAAGCGCTCGGCATCCGACATGCGTTCGGCTTTGACACGGACTTCGCGCAGGCGGGCTTCGACCTCCTTCCCGGCGCGCCGAGCTGATCCCCCGGGCCGGGTTCGAATCCCGGCGGGCCCG
>JASHYV010000100.1 GCA_030064695.1 Thermoplasmata archaeon | reverse complement strand
CTGGACGTACACCCTGCCTCGACCTGCGAGGCGGTCGTCGCCCGCGGCGCCTGCTGAGCCCTCGCGTCACCGGCGGCCCGCCCTGCTAGGGCGGGCCGACCTCCCGTTCAGACGTACAGCTTGTCGTCGTAGCAGTAGTACCGACCGTACTGCGGGATGTACGTGGTCGGCTTGCCGCACTTCGAGCAGAAGGGGGCCTGGGGTGCGGCCGCGGCAGCCGGAGCTGGCGGGGCCGCCGGTGCGGGCGCGGGAGCTGCCGGGGGCGGAGCCGCCGGCGGAGCGCCCGGCTGCCCCATCGGGGGCGGCGCGTACATGACGGGCGCGCCCGCCTGGCCCTGACCGCGGGCCCAGTTGATCACCGGGTCGAACTTGAGGTAGGCCACGAGCAGCAGGATGCCGATGATGATGCCGCCGAGGATGAACCCGAGGATCATCCAGAGCAGCGTCTTCGACTTGGCCGCCTCGTACTGGCGCTGGTCCACGAGGCTCTCGATCTCCTTCATCTGGAGCCAGATGATGAAGTCGATGACGCCCCAGATGACCACCAGCAACGGGAAGACCAGGACGATCCCGAGACCAAAGCAGATGTTCCCCACGACCGCCGTGCAGGCCTCCCACGAGAGGATCACGAGCGCGGTGTAGGCGAGTCCACCGAGCAGCAGGATGATGCCGAAGATGATCGCCAGGATGCGCACGATGTGCAGCATCGACTTGATCGACTGGACTTCGGGCGGAGTCGTCGCCGGCGCTCCGGGCGGTGGAGCGTACTGTTGGTATCCCATGGCGTTCGCCGGGCTGCCGGAGTAGGACCTCCCTCTAAAACCCTCCGTTCGGGCCATTCCTCGCCGGACGGTGGCCGGCCCGGGCCTCCTCCGGCGAGGGCGAATCTATATACTCCAGAACCGATATGTCATCTGTCAGACAAAGATAGGGGTCTTGTCTGACGGACATGGTCGACACGTCGGAGCGGGTCACGGTGCGGATCCCGCAGGATCTCCTCGAGAAGCTGAAGCAGATCCAGCTCGGCAAGGGGACCCCGACGATCTCCGACACGATCCGGGAGGGGCTCGAGCAGTACATCGAGCTCCACCTCCCGCCCCAGAACATCCGGAAGGTGGTGGTCGAGCTCTCGCGGCAGGACAACAGCCGCTTGGAAGAGTTCGTCCGCGAGGGGAACTCCGTCAGCGTCGACGACGCCGTCCGGTCCGCGGTCCGCGAGTACATCCGCAGCCGCTTGGACCAGATGGGTCCGCCGGCGCGGTCCCACCGTCGGGAAGGGGAACCGGTCGCGGCCGAAGGCTCCCCACCGCCATAGGCGGGGAGCGCCGATGTCGAACTCGCCTCCGGGCCCCGCCGAGCCGTGGGCCGCGCTCGCCCAGAGCCCGACGGTCGCGGTCGTCGGGCTCGGGGGCGCCGGCTCGGAGGCGGTCCAGGACCTCGTCGGCTTGGGGATGCCCGGCGTCCGGGCCATGGCGATCAACACCGACGTGAAGCACCTGCTCAAGATGGGGGTCGAGGAGCGGATCCTCCTCGGCCAGCGGGAGATGCGGGGCCGCGGCAGCGGCGGGGACCGGGCCGCCGTGCTGCGCGCCGCCGAGGACGCCCGCGAGGAGATCGTGCGCCGCCTCGGCCGCTTCGAGCTCGTCTTCCTGCTCGCTGGGCTCGGTGGGGGCACCGGGAGCGCGCTGCTCCCGTTCTACTCCCGCGCCCTCCGCGAGACGGAAGCCCTCGCCGTGCCGGTCGTCTTCCTGCCGTTCCAGGTCGAGCTCGAGGCGAACACCGGGCGACGGGAGAACGTCGAGGCGACGGTCGCCGAGCTCGAGGAGATGGGCGGCCTGCTGCTTGCCCTCGCGAACGAGAAGCTCCGTCGGTTCGAGTCGCTGCCGATCCACCGCGTCTTCCAGGTCCGGAACGCCTACCTCCACTCCCTGGTGGGGAGCCTCGTCGACATGATCGAGAACCCGTCGCAGCTGAACGTCGATCTGGCCAGCTTGAAGAACCACCTTCGGGACGCCGGGCTCTCGACGCTCGTCGTCGGGGAGTACCACATCTCGGAGCCCGAGCGGCTCGTCCAGCAGGCGCTCTCGGAGTCGCTGCTCGACTACCACCTCGCGGACCGGCCGTCGGCGCTCGTCCACCTCGACGGCGGCTCGAACCTGACGCTCCGCACCCTCGATCGGGTACTGCACACCATGCGCCGGGCCCTCAACAACCCGGACCGCCTCGTCTTCGGCACGCGGGTGCGGCCCGAACCTCGGGAGGTCGTGCGCCTCACGGCCGTCGTGGGCGGGCTCCGGCCCCGCACGATGCGGAACGCCCTGTTCGCCCCGCGGGGTGGCGAGGCGCCGCTCGCTGCCCGCTAGCCGGAACGATGTGCCGAGGCCGCCTCGCGGCGGTCGAGCTCGGCGTGCACGAGATCGACCACCTGGCTCGTGCGCAGCGACCGGGGACCGACGGATCGGGCCGGCACGCCGGCGGCTTCCAGTAGCGCACGCTCCTCGGCCGTTGGGTCGTAGGGGTCCGATAGGACCGCCGCGAGCTCGCCGCCGAGCTCGAGGTCGGCCCCGAGAGGGCTCCCGGACTCGGTGAGCCACCGCGCCCCGGGGAGGCGGGCGAACTCCGCCAGGGCGGCGCCGGGGTCGACCGGGGCGACGCGCAGGCCCGGAGAGGCCTCCAGCGGCCGGTCGAGCGTCCGGGACCGGACGAGGGCGTTCTTGAGCAGGGCCGCCGTCGAACGCTCGTCCGGGTTGAGGTAGCGAAGGCGGGTGCCCTCGAGGTCGATCCGCCGCGCCTCGGGCGGCGGGGCCGCGGAGAACAGAATGGAGACGGTGGTGTCCCGTCGCAGGTCGTTCGAGAGCGTGA
Source organism: Thermoplasmata archaeon (assembly GCA_030064695.1). The sequence goes on along the minus strand of JASHYV010000100.1, from coordinate 10,357 downwards.
AGGCGGTCGAGACCGCGCGGGCGATCTCGTCCATCCGTCCGGCGCCGCCGGCGAGGTCGTTGAGGGTGAACTCGCCCGAGACCGGGACGCGGTGGGCGAGGATCAGGAACCGGCGCATCCGCGCCGGGAACGGGTGGTCCCTTAACTAGGGTCGGACGCCCCGAGGGGGGCCGTCCGGCTCACTCGTCGAGGTCGGTCCGGGGCTGGCGCCGGGCCCGCGGCTCGGGGGGCGCGGGCAGCGGGTTCTGCCGGCGCTCGAGCCAGATCTCGTCCCCCAGCTCGTGGTACACGGCATGGGCGGCGAGGCCGGTCCCGTGCTCCCCGTGGGGGAGCCGGAAGCCGCCCGACCGGTTGGCGTTGGACGAGTAGACGACCTCCTTCTCGCCCGCGGCCGCCATGGCGGCGCTCTCCTCGCGGGCCAGGTCGAAGATCCGGTCCTTGCGGAACATCCAGTAGTGGATGCGCCACTCCCGACCGTCGTAGAGGGTGGTCTCGTCGCGCTCGGTCTCGAGGATCCCCGTGTCCTCGAGCATGTAGAACGTGTCCCGGTCGTCCGGCTCCAGGACGTTGTCGATGATCCGCTCGTTGAAGCCGAAGAAGTTGAGCACGTGGGCGGCGATCGACCGGGCGTCCTCGGGGCGCATGCCCTCGTGCCCTACGGACCGCCGGATTGCCTTCGCCAGCGAGTCGAAATCGACCGGCCCGGCCGCGTCGGCGAGGGCGGCGTCCGTCGGGATCCCCGCCCGAGTGGTCGAGATGTCCTCATGGGTCCTCAACGGGACCGGATTCCGCAGCGTGTAGGGCTTCGGGGTCGCCCGGGGCTTGGCCGTATCCCGAGGAGGATTTCGCATGCGGAAATCTATCCTTTGGGTCTCTATAAATAACTTCGGAAACCCCCTGAGTTTTCGAAGATCCGGCCCGAGGGAGCTCCGTCAGAGGACGACCCGCCGCCCCCGACCCACGCGTTGGAGGCCCTCGACCCCGGGCCGCCATTCCTCCTCCTCGATCCGGTACTCGATCTCGGCCAGCTGGCCGATCTCCCGGGGGAACGGGTAGAGGGACTTCGCGAGGTAGACGTGGGCGAACGGGCTCCCGGTGGGCCCTGTCCAGCTCTTGCCCGAGTCGAGGACCGACCGGAACTCGTAGTACTCGGGGGCCGGGACGAACCAGAGCAGCCCATCGTCGGTCCCGCGTCCCGCCCGGGGGCCCCGCGAGTAGACCTGGAGCCCCAGATGTTGTATAACCCCGGTCGGGAGGCTGAACAGGTGCCGGTCGCCCGGCCGGGCCGAGGCGATCAGACGGCCCCGGACCGTCTCGACGGCGAGCGCCTCCCGGGCGGGATGGGCGGCCAACGCCCGCACGAGGCCCGGACCCCGGGCGACGAACGAGATCGAGCGGCTGGCTTCCCGGTGGGGTCCGTCCGTCGGTTCGAAGCGGAGCAGCTCGGCGACCTCCTGGGGGAGCTGCAGCGTGAGCCAGGTCGGGTGACCGGCCCTCAGGATCACGTACTCCATGGAACGAAGGTACCCGGTTCGACGGGCCCGACGCTATAAGAATCCTTAGCGAGGAGGCCGGCACCGTTCAGCGCGGTCGCGGGAGCCGGTCGAGCGCCGAGACGAGGTCCCCGAAGTCGCGGGTGTGGACGGAGGCGCCCGCGGCCCGCTCGACCTCGGGCAGCGAGCTGTTGACGGCGATCCCTCCCCCGACGATCCGGAACACCTCGGCGTCCGACCACCCGTCGCCCGCGTGGACCATCTGGGCCAAGGGAAGACCGGCGCGGTCGGCAAGGCGACGGGCCCCGCCCAGCTTGTCGGCCTTCACCGGATGGGGCCGTACGAGCCGGCCGCCTTCGAGCGTCGGCCCGACCGTCCCCTCGAAGTCGTCGAACCCGTAGGTCCTGGCGTACCAGGCGCAGACGTAGGGCGGGTTGTGGGTCAGCAGCGCCACGCGAAGGCCTTGCGCATGGAGCGTCTCCACCCCTTCCCTCAAGTGGGCGAGCTTGGGCGTCGAGGCGAGGACCGCCTCGACCTCGGGGATCGTGTGACCTTCCGCGAGGTCCAGGAGGTCGTCCAGGTGGGCGTCCTCCCCCAGCTCGTGGGCGAAGAAGCGTCGGTTGGAGTCCTCGTACTGGGGGACCCGGTCGAACGCCTCCGCGATCCGGCGCCAGCCGTGGACGAGGGTGAGCGTACCGTCGATGTCGACGGAGAGGAGACGCCAGGGAGTGGGGGCCACCGGACCGACTCCTACGAGCGGCTGCCGACGCCCATCAGGATCCCGCCGACCCAGATCGTGAGGATGCCCGCAGCTGCGACGGGGAGCGCGAACGAGAGCACGTTCGGGGCCGTCGGGAGGATCGATCCGATGCAGGCGATCCCCACGAACGAGAGGAGCAGCCCGAGGCCGATCTTGGCGTTCTTCGAGAGGCGGCTCGGTCGCCGAGGGGGCGGCGCTCCCGCATTGGACGCGGCCATCCCCCGGCCGACGCCCCGCGAGAGATAACGGGTGGCCCCGCGGCGCGGCGGCTCAGCCCCCGGGGGGGTCCTGGATCCGGTCGGCGGGCGGGATCGAGAACTCGAGCGCGGCCCGGCGGGCCTCCTCCTCGTTCGCGCGCCGCTCGGCGGTCACCGCGCGGACGAACGGCTTCGCCCCGATCGGGGAGAGGATCGTGGTGACGAGCCCGACCCCGGCGACGACCGTGTAGATCTCGGTCGTGAAGATCCCGAGCGAGAGCAGGATGACGGCCATCGCCAGCTCGACCGCGCCCCGGCTCGAGACCAGGAAGCCGGCCCCGAACGCCTCCTGAGACGAGAGCCCGAGGCCGCGACCGACGCCTGTCCCGACCAGGACCTTCGAGAGGACCGCGTAGCCGACGAGGCCCACGAACGCGGCGATCGAGAGGACGGTCGCGAAGAGGCCCCGGAAGTCGGTGCCGAAGCCGACGAGCGCGAAGAAGAGCGGGATGAAGAACCCCCAGGTGACGGCGTCGAAGACCATCGAGAGCTCCCGGTGCTCCCGTCGACCGGCGCTCTCGGGGGTCACCAGCAGCCCCGCGTAGAAGGCGCCGACGATGAAGGTGAGGCCGAGCAGCTGCGAATAGAGCGCCGCGCCGAGCGCCGTGACCATCAGGACCGCGAAGCCGGCGTCCCGGGAGCGCCAGGAGCCCCGGAAGCCCTCCACGACCCGGTCCCAGATCTTGAGCTGACGGAGGGCGCGCAGCCCCCAGTGGACCGCCAGCACGGTGCCGAGGAACAGGGCGACGATGCCGACGGAGATCCCGATCGCGGACCAGGTGCTCCCGGTGCCGCTGTCGATGCGGAGCAGCACGGCGAAAACGGTGACCGCCGCGAGCTCGTTCACGACGGAGGCGTTCAGGAGGAACGTCCCGTACCGGCTCTTCATCAGGTCGAACTCGCGCAGCATCACCCCGAGGACCGGGAGCGCCGTGATCGAGATCGTGAGCGCGACGAACAGGTCGAGGATCGCCGAGAAGCCCGGGTAGAGCAGGTGGACGACCTCGGCGCCGACCACGAACGGCACCAGGAAGATCGAGATCCCGAAGACCGCCGCGGGGACGCCGGTGGACCGGAGCTGCGCCGGGCTCACCGCGAGGCCGGCCATCATCAGGATGAAGAAGGTCGCCACGACCTGGAGCCCCGACATCGCCGAGGAGAGCGAGGTGAGCCCGACGTACGGCCCCAGGATCGTGGGCCCGAGCACGACGCCGACCAGGAGCTGGCCGACCAGCGCCGCCTGGCCGATGCGGGTGAACAGTTCTCCGACCAGGACCGCGCAGGCGACGAGCAGGAACAGACCGACCAGGAAGAGGGTCGTGGCGTCGTTCACGGAGGCCCCCCGGGGTCCACGGCCCGGAGCGCGGGCGTGGCTGCCCGCCTCCCGAACCGCCTCGGCACCGGCTCCCGCCCCGGGGGACGCGGGCGGCGATAACTACCTTTGTGGGCGGAGACGGGACGCCGGGGCCGTTCGTAATGAACCGGGGGTGCCTCGACGGCCCGTGCCCGCGTCCCGCTCTCCCCCGCGCCCCCGGGATCGCACGCCGAGCGCGGCCGAGCGCGAGGCGCGACGCTCCCGGGCGCTCGAGGAACCGCTCGACGTCCGACTGCGGAGCTCGGACCCCTTCGACCTCCTCGAGGTACGGAACCCGTTGCACGGGACCGTCTACCTCGTGATGCTGCCGGAGTTCCCGGAGCGCGCCTCGGAGCTCTGCACCTGCACCGACTTCGCGCGACGGGGGCTCGGCACCTGCAAGCACCTCGAAGCCGCGTACCGGTGGCGCACCGAGCACCCCGGGGCGGAGGCGGACGCGCCTCCGCGGGCGACCGGCGCCTCGACCGCGGCGGTGTGGAAGGAGATCGATCGGCGCCGGGCCCATCCGGGCCTGGGTCCCGAGAGCCTGCGGGTCCGACGCCCGGGATCGGTGCTGTACGAGCGGAGCCGGGCCCGGGCAGAGACCGACTAGGCGAAGGAAAGGGTTCGGACCGCGGCGCCGAAGGGACGGTTTAGGCCGAGCTCATGCCCGGCGCGCCCTTCATCGCCTTGATCTTGTAGTACTCGGGGTCGACGATGACCTCGCCGTTGACGCCCATCGTCTCGATGGTCTTGAGCGGCGTGCCGGCCTGCTTCTTCGCGGCCTGCCAGTCCGGGATCGGGATCGAGAACTTCTTCTCGACCTCCGTCCGGTAGATCGGGCCCGAGTTGTACGAGCAGAACGGGATGACGCGCCCATCGGGGACCGCGTAGTGGATATCGCAGCGCATCAGGCGCTGGATATCGTAGTCGTAGGCGTCCTGGAAGTGCATGTTCCCGATGTAGAGCGTGCGCCAGGTGAACTTCGCGAGCGCCTCCTTGTTGCCCTCGGTGAAGATCCCGGCGATGACCCGCACGCAGTTCTTCTCGGAGAGCCCCTCCGGCGCCTTCGAGAAGTCGAAGTACTTCGCGACGTCGTGGAGCAGGCGGGCGCCCGCGACCGCGGTGCGGACCCGCGCGAACCGCGCGTCCCGGTACTTCTCGATCATCGTCTCGACGTTCTCGAAGAACCCGTCGACGTCCATGAAGCGGGGCAGCGGCGTGATCTTGTTGCCGTCCGCGGAGACGAAGGCGAAGGTGGCGCAGCCGCACCCGGGGTGCGTCGTGAGCGTCATCTTCTCCTCGCCGTGGATGATCGAGACGAGCTCCGAGATCGGCGCGACGGACGGGACGGGGAAGAAGTCCGACTTCTCGAACGGTCCCTCCGTGCACAGGATGCGGACGAGGTCCGACTGCGTGAACCGCATCTGGAACCGGTCCTTGTCCGGGATACGGGCCGTGAGCGCGACCGGCTGGAAGTTCACGCCGCGCACCACGTCGATGTTGTCGATCGCGAACTTGACCGTCGGCCAGATCTCCTTCTCGTTGAACCCGCCGACCAGGGTCGGCACGAGCACGACGGAGAGCGGCTTGTCGGGCTTGCCCGCGGCGAGCTCCGAGGCCGGGGAGTGGGTCTCCCGAGCCGCCTGGATCGCCTTCTGCTTCACCTTGAGCAGCGGGACCCCCCGCACCTTGCGGTAGATCTCGTCGTCGAGGCCGTCGAACTGGAGGTAGAGCGTGTGGAGCCCCGAGTCCCGGCACGCCTGGGCGAAGCCGGGCTCGTTGGCGACCCGGATCCCGTTGGTGGCGACCTGGACCTGCTTGAAGCCGAGGTCGCGGGCCATCGAGACCGCGTCCAGGAACAGCGGGGAGAGCGTCGGCTCCCCACCGGAGAACTGGACGGCGACCGTGCCGACCGGCTTCTGCTCCCGGAGCGTCTTCAGCATGAAGTGGATCTGCTCGCGGGTCGGTTCGAAGACGTAGCCGGCGGCGTTCGCGTTCGCGAAGCAGACCGGGCACTTCAGGTTGCAGCGGTTGGTCAGGTCGACCAGGGCGAGCCCCGTGTGAGACTTGTGGTGGCTGCACATCCCGCAGGTCGTCGGGCAGCCGCGGAACTTGTCGTAGTACGGGTTCTCGTAGCCGACCCCGTCGTGGGCGTAGACCTCCATCCGGAGGTAGAAGTCGACGTCGTTCGAGATGATGTCCCAGAAGTAGCCGTGGGCCCGGCAGGTCTTCTCCATGATGACCCGGCCGTCCTTCTCCCGGACGATCGCCGGGATGACCTTGATGCACTCCGGGCAGACGGACGCCGTCTTCCGGGGCAGTCCGCGGGGCGCCTGGAACTCCTTCATGACTCGCGCCGGCATGTTCGTAACCCTCGTCTTCGGTCCTGGCCCATGGCCAGGGACCTGAGTCTGGCCACCCACTCCGCCCTACATAATCAATCTGTCGTCGAATTCGCGACAAAAGTCGCCGTCCGTGACGTGGAGTCGCACGGTCTGCTTCGCTACAAGTGGCCGTATATCCCTCGGAGGCGGGGCCCGCGGACCCCGGCGGGCCACCCCTTATGCCCCCCGGCGCTTCCGCCCGCCGCAGCGGATGCCGAGCCGGAAGAAGTCGCAGCGTCGCCCCCGTCCAAGCCGGGCCTCCGCCCCGCGGAAGGGGGGGTTCGTGGGCCGGGAAGGGTCGCCCGTGCTCGACAAGTACCCCCCGAAGGACCCGGCGCTGACCCTTCGGGGGCCCCCGATCCCCTCCCGGCACGGTCCGGAACCCACCGCCCCGCCGGCCTCCGAGCGGACCTCCGCGGCTCCGAGCGCCCGGCCCCCGGGCCCCCTGATCCGGCTCGACGCCCCGTTCGATCTGGACGAGTTTGCTTCGATGTTGGGGGAGACCTCGATCCGGGTGACCGTGCCCCGGGAGGACCTGGGGGAGGTGCTGAAGCGCGTCACCGAGTTCATGGGGTTCGGGATCTACGTCTACTCTCTCTCCGTCCGACCGGCGCCGTCGGACCAGCTGAAGAGCTTCGTGGTCGAGCTCCAGCGGGTCGACTACTCGACGGAGAAGCAGGCCTGGGTGGCCTTCGAGGAGAAGGGCACGTCCGATTCCCCTTTCGGTCCCTCGGGTACTCGTACCTAGTACCGGCGTGGCCGGTCGTTATGTACCGACCGACCCTCGGACCCCCGAGGGTACGATCGTGCCGCCCGGTACCGAGGACCGCTGGGAAGCGGAGCTGCGCCAGTTGAGGGAGGAGCTGCGGGAGCTCCGGAACGAACAGCGGGAGATGGCTCAAGCCATCCACCAACTGGTGACCACCTTCCAGACGCTGGCCGCCCATCTTGGAATCGCGGCCGAGCCCTACCGCGGCAAGGACCGCTCGAGCGGATCGACCCAACCCCCCGGCTTCGCGTAGCCCCGATGCGGATCCGGTACCTCATACGGGCCGCTGAGCCCGTGGAGCACCTGGGCCGGTTCTCGATCGAGCTCGACGAGGTCGCTACGCCCACCGTCGACCTGATCCTGCCCTCCTGGGTCCCCGGATCCTACCACATCCTGCCCTACCAGCGACCGGTGGGCCCGCTCACCGCCGTGGCTCTCCCGGAGGGCACTCCGCGTCCCGTCGAGCGGGTCGACAAGGGGCGATGGCGGGTGCGGGCGGACGGGGCGACCCGGCTCCGCATCGACTACGAGGTGTACGGGCACGATCTCGTGACCGAGGGGTTCGACCTCACCCCCGAGCACCTGTTCCTGAACGCCGCCCTGTGCCTCCCCGGGGTCGACGGGCACGGGGCCGCCGTCCACGACGTCGCCCTCGACGTCCCTCCCGGCTGGCGGATCGTGACCGAGCTCCCCCAGGTGGCCCCCTCGCCGCCCACGTTCCGGGCCGCGAGCTATGACGAGCTCGTTGACAGCCCCATCGACGTGGGCACCCCCGTCGTGCTCACGATCCGGCCCCACGGGATCCCGCATCGGATCGTCCTGTGCGGGAGGGGCGGCAACTACGACGCCCGCCGCCTCGAGACCGACGTGGGAAAGATCGTCGACGCGACGATCGACCTGGTCGGGGAGTCCCCGCTCGCGAGCTACACGTTCTTCTACCACCTCACCGACCGGCCCGACGGCGGGCTCGAACATGCCACGTCGAACTCCTCGGTGATCCCCCGGAACTGCTTCGTGCCGGAGAAGGACTACCACCGATTCCTCGGCCTCACCAGCCACGAGTACTTCCACCTCTACAACGTGAAGCGGATCCTCCCCCAGGCGCTCCTCCCCTTCGACCTCACCCGGGAGACGTACACGCGGCTGCTCTGGTGGATGGAGGGGACGACCGACTACCTGTCCGACGTGGTCCTCCGACGGGCCGGCCTGCTCTCCCCCACGGAGTTCCTCGACCGGATGGCCGAACTGGCCCACGACCTCTTCCGCACGCCGGGCCGCACCCGGATCTCGCTCGAGGACGCTTCGTTCCTGGCCTGGATCGACTACTACCAGCCGTACGAGGAGTCGGTGAACCGCTCGGTCTCGTACTACCTCAAGGGCCACCTGGTCTCGCTCGCCCTCGATCTCGAGCTCCGCCACCGGACCGAGAACCGGACGTCGCTCGAGACCGTGCTCCGCGCGCTCTGGACCGGGTACGGCAAGGTCGGGAAGGGCGTGCCCGAGGACGGCCTCCAACCGGTGGCCGAGCGGGTGAGCGGCCTCGACCTGGCGCCGTTCTTCGACCGCTACGTGCGGGGACGGGACGACCTCGACCTCGATGCGTTCGCCCGCCTCGCGGGCCTCTCCTTCGGGCCGAAGGCGAAGCCGAAGGACGACACCGATCCGGAACCCGGCTACCTCGGCGTCAAGTTCGAGGACTCGAAGGGCCTGGCCCGGCTGACCCAGGTGTACACGGGGTCGCCGGCCCGGACCGCCGGTCTCACCCCGGGGGACGAGCTCGTGGCGATCAACGGGGCCCGGGTCCCGTTCGACCAGGTCGAGAAGGCGTTCGGGCGGTACCCGCCGGGAACCCCGATCGAGGTGACGGTCTTCCGGCGCGGCCTGCTGCAGTCCCTGCCGGTGACGACGGGGCCGCCGCCCCCCGAGAAGCACGAGTTCCGGCCGCTCGCGGAGCCGACCGAGCTGGCGCGCCGGGTCTATGCCGGGTGGATCGGCGCGCCCTGGGAGCCGGCTAAGTCGGGCACCGGGTCGACCTGATCAGCCGGCTGCGAGAGGGATCGCCTTCCGGCCGTACCGCCACTCCCCCTCGAGCGCGTAGAGCCGTCGCAGGCGCGTGACGACCCGGGAGCCGATCGCGAGCGGAACGTGCGGTGCGTCCGTGACCTGGAACGTCCCACGGACCCCCTCGGCGAGCTCGACCAGCACCACCCCGTACGGCCCGATCGCCTCTACGGCGCGGTCGAACTCCGTCGGCTGGCCGCCGCGTCCGATCGCGGTCGACGCGACGACCCGTCCCCCATCGCGGGGCAGCGTGACGGCCGTCAGGCTCTCGCGGCGGCCGCAGTGGGCGCACGACCCCCGAGCCGGGAACGTCACGCCGCCACAGGCCGCGCAGCGGTCGGCCGCGAGCCGCCATCGGCTCGGGATCTCCTCTAAGTAGCGGGGCCGGGGGACGTAGGCTCCCTCCGAGACCCCGTGCACGGAGGCGAGCGCCACCTCCTGCAGCAGATGCGGATCGACCGGGAGCCCGCCCCCGTTCGGACGGTCCCAGTCGCCGATCCATCGACCCGCGTCCGGGGAAGGGTCCGCCGTCCGGATCTCGAGCGCCGCCTCGCCCGCCCGAAGGGGCGACTCGCCCGACGCGGGCGAGCGGAGCTCCCCGGCCCCGGGGGCGATCTGGAGCGCGATCGCGAGCGCTCCCTCGGCCGAAGCGGGCTCCTCCGACCGCTCGGGAAGATCGGCGGCCACGATGAGGCTGTGCTCGCCCGAGCGCGCCCGGTCGCTCGCGTCCGCGATCGCCTCGGCGAGCCCGGCGGCCCGCTCCTCGTGCCGGTGCAGCGCCACGGGACGTCCCATCGCGGCCCCGAGCCCCCACTCGACGACCTCCGGGAACTCGCCGACGAGGTCGACCGGCAGGGGGTCGACTCCGGCCGGCGGAGCGGGGAGCCGCTCGACGGCCGCCACGGCGAGCGTGAATCCATCTTCATCCGGGCCGGCGACTCGGCGCCCGTCCACCGTCCAGGACGGGCGCACCGCCGCGGCCGACTCGAGGACCGCCATGGAAGCTACCCCCTCGCGTACAGCGCCACGCTCGCCGTGGCCCCAGCCCCGCCCACGTTGTGGGCGAGCGCCCGCTCGGCGTGGGGCACCTGCCGGGCCGCGGCCGCGCCCCGCAGCTGCAGGAAGATCTCGTAGGCCTGGCTCACGCCGGTGGCGCCGATCGGGTGACCCTTCGCCTTCAGCCCGCCGTCCGGATTCACGGGGAGACGGCCGCTCCGGGCCGTGGCGCCCGACAGGGTCAGCTCGACCGCTCCGCCCGGACCGGTGAGTCCGAGGT
>JASHYV010000099.1 GCA_030064695.1 Thermoplasmata archaeon | reverse complement strand
AGGATCCCGGACTCCGCGGCGCGTCCGGTGCCGGCCACGATCGCGGCGGGGGTCGCGATGCCGAAGGCGCACGGGCACGCGGTGATCGCGACCGTCACGAACACGAGCACGGCCACCGTGGGACCCGCGCCCCCGAGGCTCAGCCACAAGAGCGCCGCGGCGACCGCGATCGCGAGCACCACCGGCACGAAGACGGCGGCGAGCCGGTCGGCGAGCCGCTGGAGCGGCACGCGACTCCGCTCGGCATCCGTGAGGAGGCGCCCGATCTCGGCTACGAAGGTGTCCGATCCCACGGACGTCGCGGACACCGTGACCGCGCCGTCGCCGTTCACCGACCCGGCGAGCACTCGGTCCCCGGGCCCCTTCGCCACGGGGAGCCCCTCCCCGGTGAGCAGCGACTCGTCGACGGACGTTCGGCCCTCCCGCACGATCCCATCGGCCGGAAACCGTTCCGCGGGCCGGACGCGGCAGAGATCGCCGATCCGGACCTCGCTCACCGGCACCGCCACGTCCCCGCCCGACCGTACGACGGTCGCCGTCGCCGGCAGCAGCTCCTCGAGCCGTCGCAGCGCCGAACTCGCCCGGTCCCGAGTCCATCGCTCGACGTAACGGCCGGTCAGCAGGAGGGCGACGATCAGCGCGGAGGCGTCGAAGTAGTACGCGTGGGGCAGTCGCGAGGGCGCCGCCAGCGCCACCAGGCTGTAGACGAACGCACTGGTCGTCGCGACCGCGATGAGGACGTCCATGTTCCACGACCGGTCGCGGATCGCGTCGAGCGTACCCCGATAGAAGGGCGCGGCCGGATACGCCTGCACCACCGCCGCCAGTCCGGCAGCGATCCAGAGCGCCGCGGCCGACGGGACCAGGTACGTGAGCCCCACGATCGCGACCGCGAGCGGCCAGGCCACGACGAGCCGGAAGCGCAGACGTCGCGCTTCCGCCTCCGGCTCGGCGAACGTGCGGTAGCAGCCCTCGGAGCAGAAGTAGAAGTCCCGGCCGTCCCGGACCAGGCGCAGCGTCGAGGTCCGCTCGTCGACCCACATCCCGCAGACCGGGTCGGTCGCCATGGGGGCGGGGGGCCGCGGCCCGGCTACCGGGCGGGGTCAGCCCGACCGGCGCGGGTGCGACGTCTCGTACCGCTTCTGGCAGCCGGCCGAACAGAAGAAGATGGTCTCGGTGCCGTACGTGCCGTGCGCCGCGGCGGTCGAGCTCTCGATCACCATGCCGCACACCGGGTCCTTCACCTGCATCGTTCCGCCTGAGCAGCTGCCGGGATATAGGCACGCGCCGGCGGTAAGAAATAAGGCTCCTGAGCCCTCGGGTCCTATCGATGGTCGAGAAGCTCTCCGCGAGCGAGGCCGCGCAGCGGCTTCAAGCTCACCCGAAGACCGTTGTCCTGCTCGACGTGCGGGAGCCGTACGAACGCGACCTCGCGTGCATCGAGCCGTCGCTCCACATCCCGATGAACGAGGTGCCGGAGCGGATCGACGAGGTGCCGAAGGACCGGGAGGTCATCGTCTACTGCCACGGCGGGGGCCGGTCGGCAGTGATCGCCGGGTTCCTCGAGACCCACGGATACGCCCGCGTCGCTAACCTGGAGGGCGGCATCGACGCATGGTCCGTCGACGTCGACCCGGAAGTGCCCCGGTACTGAACCCGGCGTCAGCGCGGCCGACGGCCCCGCTCCTCCGGCGAGCGCTGCAGGACCTCCACGTAGCCCCGCATCTTCCAGTACGTGTCGAGGAACTCCTGCCCCCGGGGCGTGATCTCGAAGGCGGGCCGCCCGTCGAGCTCCTCGGAGCGCAGGAGCCCCAGCGCGACCAGCCGGTCGACGAAGCCGCGGAGCCGATCGACCGGCATGCCGGCGCCGTAGGACACCCGCGTGATCCGCGCCGCTCCGTGGTAGCGCTTCACCACCTCGAGCACGGTGGCGTAGAGATCGGTGACCTCCCGACGCCGGGGCGATCCTGAGCGATCCGATCGACCGTTCTCCATGGCGCCCTCGCCTCAGAGCGGGAACGGAGGCAGGGTCTCCACCTTCACCGGCGGACGGGTGCTCTGGGCCCCGCGCTCGAGCGCGATCCAGTCCGTGTAGGTGATCTCCTCGACGTGCGCCATGTCCTCGAGCCGGACGCGTCGCGCGAAGATCCGCCCGGCCTCGGCCTTGCCGCCGATCGTCACGGTGTCGCCGTAGACGTCCTCCACCCGGCAGCCCCGGCCGATCTCGATGAGGTCGCCGACGAGCGGTCCTCGGGCCCGCGACTTGCGATGCAGCTCGATCCGGGACGCCTTGAGCCCCTCCTCCGTCGAGATCGCGCCGCCGACCTCCGCGCGGCCGCTCACGACCGCGCGGTGGGCCTCGAGCGAGCCCCCGACCTCGACATCCCGGCAGATGAGTGCCGCGCCGATGCGCGCCGCGCCCCCGACCTCGAGCCGGCCCGACAGCTCCAGCGACCCGCGGACCTCCAGGCGGCCGCCGATGTCGATCGACTCGCCCTTTCCGTTCCCCTCGATCGAGCCGACCCCGCCGATGTCGAGCGTGGTGAACGTCAAGTCCTGCCGAGCCGTGAGCACGCCCCCCACGTCCATCTTCTTCCCCTCGGCCCGGTCCCGGAACTCCGCGAAGCCCCCGACCTCGAGCGTGCCGAATTGGAGCGCCGCCTCGGCGACGAACCGGCCGCCGACCTCGATCGAGCGGCGGACCTCCCCCGCCCCGATGCGGACGAACCCGCCCACTTCGAGCGTCTCGATCTCGAGAGGACCCAGGTCGACGGAGCCACCGGCTTCCACGGACTGGGCCGAGAGCTTGCCGGTCAGCGAGAACTTTCCGCCGACCCGGACCCGCTGCGCGGTCAGCGTGCTCCGTCCGTCGAGCTCGCCGCCCACTTCGAACTCGTCGGCCGACGCGGGGCCCGCGACGCGGAGGGCCCGGTCCACGTCGACCCGATGGGCCGAGAGCGCGCCCGCGATCTCGACCGCCGTGTCCGATCCGCGGAGGTCTCGTTGCACCTTGAGCTCGTCCGAGAACCGGAGCGTGCCCCCGTCGGCGTCGAGCTCGCCGCATTCGAACGGCCCGGTCACTTCGGCGCTCCCTTCGAAGCGCGCCGTTCCCGACACCACGACGCGCCCGTCCGCCTCGATGCGGGCGCTGGGCTCCGCGCGAAGATCTCCGTCGACCGCGCCGAGCCGGACCCGGCTCCCTCGGGGCACGTTCACGTCTGCCATCGGGGAGGGGAGGCCCACCCCCTTCTATAGGGGTAGGTCACGCCGAGTGAGCATCGGGAGAGAGTCCCGCCCCGACCGCCATTAAGGCACGGAGGATGGGGCCATCGGATGGACGACTCCCTCGAACGGATCCGGGCCGAGGTCGTGGCCTGCACGAAATGCCCGCGGCTTGTCGACTATCGAACCCGGGTGGCGAGGAGCGGAAGCGGGAGTTCCGGGACCAGGCGTATTGGGGCCGAGGCGTGCCCGGCTTCGGGGACCCTGCCGCTCGGCTCGTCGCGGTGGGCCTCGCGCCCGCGGCGCACGGCTCGAACCGCACCGGCCGGGTCTTCACCGGCGATCGCTCCGCCGCCTTCCTCGTACGGGCGTTCTATGCGGCCGGCTACGCGAACCAGCCGACCTCCACCGGCCGGCACGACGGCCTCC
>JASHYV010000098.1 GCA_030064695.1 Thermoplasmata archaeon | reverse complement strand
CCGCCGAGACGAGACTCGCGCGACCCCGGGCTTTTATAGACGGCTCCCCTCGGCGCGCCGGGTACGCACGACGACCCGGACGCCCGTGTGGGGTAGCTACGGAAACGGGGCCTTCACCCCGGTCCGCTGCAGTGGATTATCCTAGAGGCCTGCGGAGCCTCAGACCTGGGTTCGAATCCCAGCACGGGCGCTTACCCTCGAGAGGGCGACCTCCGGTTCAGGCTCGGTTCTTCGCGGCCCAGTCCCGTGCCGCGTCCGCGTCCCAGTCGGCTCCGACCTGACGCGTCGTGACGTTGATCCGGTTGTAGAGGTTGATCGTGGCGATCCCAAGCACGAGGAACGCCAGCTCCCGCTCGGAGAACCGACGGGCGGCCTCGTCCCAGATCGCGTCGGGCACCGGGTCCGAGCGATCGCTCATCCGGGTCATCGCTTCGCCGAGCGAGAGGGCGGCGCGCTCGGCGGCCGTGAACCGCGTCGACTCCCTCCACGCGGAAACGGCGAACAGACGGTCCTCGCTCTCCCCGAGCCCACGGAGGGTCTGGCAGCTTCCGGCGAGGCACAGCGCGCACCCGTTCAGCTGGCTGGCCCGGAGCATGGCGAGCGACAGCGCGCGGGCCGGTTCGCCCTGAAGCTGGCTCAGCAACTGGCCCAGGGCCTGCAGCGGTGCCATCGCTTCGGGCACCACCATGGCGGGATTCTTGAGTCGCGGTTGCGGGGACACGGTCGACGTCGTCATCGTACTACGCAGTGGAGTGCGTTCCCTCCCTCAGCATACGCATAACAATATTGGTATATATTGTACGGGGAGAGGCCGACCGGCGCCGGGCTCGCCTCCGTCAAGCACTGGGAGAGATCGTTCGACCGGGTCGGGCGGTTCGCGGAAGTAATTAACCTGCGGTTATGTCTAGTGCTCCGTCATGCAACGGGACGTGTTCTCCGCGCTGGCGGACCCTACGCGACGTCAGGTGCTCGATCTCCTCTCCCGGCGGGAGCGGGCTGCGGGCGAGCTGGGGCGCGCGTTCCCGCACCTGAGCCAGCCGGGGATGTCGCGCCATCTCCGCGTGCTCCGCGAGGCGGGGCTGGTCCGGGTGCGTCGCGAACGGAGGCACCGCTACTACTCCCTCCGCTCCGAGCGGCTCGCCGAGGTGGACGCCTGGATCGCCAAGTACCGCGGCCTGTGGCAGACCGAACTCGACTCGCTCGAGGCTTACCTCGACTCCCGGAGACCGGGCGGATCGGGGCGCCGGCCATGACCGTTGGGCCGGAGGGTAGGGGGGGTCCGGGCTCGGTCGACGGCCCCGGAGCGCTCGAGCCCGAGGGGGCGGGGGCCGCCCTCACGTTCCGCCGACTCCTCCGCCATCCGATTGAGGAGGTATGGGCGGCGATCACCGACCCGAAGCAGATCGAGGTGTGGTCGATGGCCCACGTGCGTCGGGAGGACGTGCGGGGTGGGAGGATCGAGATGGAGCATCCGGGCGGTCTCGTGGCGACCGGGCAGGTGCTCGAATGGAACCCTCCTCGGGTCTACGAGTACGAGTGGAACCTTGCTCCGGGCCCGCGTCAGCCGGAGGGCGAGGCGTCGGTCGTGCGCTACGAACTCAGTCCGGCCCCGGGGGGGACGCTCCTGGTGCTGACCCATCGGCGACTGTCCCGGGCGCGGGCCGAGATCTTCGTGCGGGGCCTGTCCGCGCTGCTCGCCCGCCTCGCCGCCTCGCTCGACGGTCGACCGCTGCCGGAAGTTCCGTGGGCCCGAGCGGCTCGGGTTCCCGAGGGGCCCCGCTAGCGGCCGCCGCTCGCGGGGGCGCGCGGTCCCCCGTCACTGGGCCATTCGGGGATAGAGACGGGCCTCGATCGCGATGAAGCCGATCGCGACGCCGAACAGCACGAGGAGGTCGACCCAGAGCGGGAAGAGGCCGCCCGGCGTCGGGAGCATCAGGTTCCGCAGCGCGTCCACGAGGTAGGTGAGCGGGTTCGCGTACGCGAGCGGCTGCAGCCACTTCGGCATGATCGAGATCGGATAGATCGCGTTGCTCGCGAAGAAGAGCGGCATCGTGAGCAGCTGCCCGATCCCAAGGAAGCGCTCCTGCGTCTTCACGAGGCTCGCGATGATCATCGAGAGCGTCGAGAAGACGACCGAGCCCAGGATGATCGTGAAGACCAGGCCCACCAGAGCGAGCGGGCTCCAGTTGAGCGCGACCCCGAGCGCGGTGGCGAGGAGGAGCACGATCAGCGCCTGGGAGAGGCCCCGCATGCTCGCGGAGAGCCCGCGGGCCCCGACCAGGAGCACGCGCGGCGCGGGGCTCACGAGGAACTTCGTGATGATCCCGAGCTCCCGCTCGCGGATCGAGGCGATGCCGTAGAAGATCGCGATGAACAGGACGCTCTGCGCGAGGATCCCGGGCGTGAGGAACTGCAGGTAGGTGTACGGGCCGGTCGGGATCGCGTGGATCGTCGAGAAGACGCCCCCGAAGATGACGAGCCAGAGGGCGGGCTGCACGGCCCGCAACAGGAGCTCGGACGGGTCGTGGCGCAGCTTGCGGGCCTCGAGGCCCACGATGGCGACCCCCTGGGTGAACGCCGCTCGGATCACCCCGGCTCCGTGCGGTCGTTCCGCCCCGGTCCGACCGCTACTCGAGGCGTACTGCGACACGTCGCAACCTCCCGGTCTCGCGGTAGTTCCCGCTCGCCTCCACCTCGCCGCCCGCGTAGTGGGCGAAGACGTCCTCCAGCGACGCGTTCGGCGTGCCGATCGACGACTTCAGCTCCGCCGGCGCCCCCAACGCCACCAACCGGCCCCGATGCAGGACGCCGATCCGCTCGCAGAGGCGGTCCGCCTCGGCCATGAAGTGGGTCGTGAGCAGCACCGCCGTGCCGTACTCCGTGCGCAACCGCTCGATCTGCTCCCAGACCACGTCGCGGGCGAGGGGGTCGAGGCCGACGGTCGGTTCGTCGAGGAACAGCACGGACGGCCGGTGGAGCAGCGCCTGCGCGATCTCGAGGCGGCGGATCATGCCGCCCGAGTAGTTCTTCACCGCCTCGTCCGCGACCGAGGTCAATCCCATGAAGTCGAGCGCGGCGCGGATCCGGGCGTCCCGCTCCTCGCGCGGGATCAGGTAGAGGCGCGCGAAGACCCACAGGTTCTCGTAGCCGGTGATCTGGGCATCGGCGGAGATGAGCTGCGGAACGTAGCCGATGTTCCGCCGGACGCTGGCGGGCTCACGCACGATGTCGTAGCCGGCGATCTTCGCCGTCCCCGAGCTCGGAGGAAGCAGCGTCGTGAGCATCTTCAGCGTCGTGGTCTTCCCGGCCCCGTTGGGACCGATGAGGCCGAAGATCTCGCCGGCATCGACCGAGATCGAGAGCGGCTCGAGGGCGGTGAACGTGCCGAACTGGCGCGACAGCGCCTCCGTGACGAGTACGGGCGGGGCCGACGAGGAAGACACAGTTAATGCGCGGCCCAGCCGCGACGTCTAGATGAGCTCAGCGTTCGAACCGGGCCGATCTACTCCGACGCGGCCTCGGCGACGCGGACCGGACGTCGGTCGAAGGCGAGGAACTCGTTGCCGTCCGGGTCCGTGAACTGGATCGTCCGCTCGCCCCACGGCTGCTCCTCGATGCCCCGGGTGATCCGCGCCCCCGCGTGGCGGAGCCGGAGGGCGAGCGCCTCCACGCTGTCCGTCTGGAACGCGATCCCGGTGACCGCCCCGAGACGTCGACGCGTCTCGGTGTACGTCGGCTCGCCCCACTCCGGACGGGGCGCGATCAGGGAGATCGCCACCGCGCCCGGTCCGAGGGAGAGCTCGACGTACTGGGAGTCCGGGTCCTCGGCGACGACGGTGAGCCCGAGCACGTCGCGATACCACGAGAGCGCGCGGGCCTGGTCGCTCACGACCACCGGCACCCGTTGCAACTGCGTCAGCCGGCCGGATCCGAGCGCCGGCGCCGGCTCGATGGCCACGCCGGTGCCGGTCCGGCTCGGGGACCAGGCGAGCACCTGGTAGTCCGCGCCCGGAAGCTGGGCGAACGGATCCCGCCGAAGGAGACGTCCCACCTCCGCCGCATCGGCGGCCATGAACACGAGCAGGTCGCCCGGCGGCTCCCGGAGCTCCCCGTGCGCGACGAGCCGCCCGACGCGGTCGAGCGGTTCCACGAACTCGTCCACCCGGCGCGGGCTCGGGAGATCGAAGTCGGGCGCCGCGGACCACCGGGCGATCCGCAGATAGAAGCGGCGGCGCTTCCGAGCCCCTCGGCGCTTGCGCGGCATCGACAGCGGTCGACGAGGGCGCCAGAGGTAGATATCCCCCGCCGGCCCCGACGGGGACAAGGGGAAGAGGGAGCGCGGACTCGGGGCCGAGGAGTTCCATGCCTCTTCCCGACGCCGCCCGGCAGTTCGACCAGATCTCGCCCGAGTACGACGCGACCCGACCGCCGCTCGAGCCCGAGACGGTGCTCGGGATCGTCCGCGTGCTCCGGGCGCATGGCGTCCGGGACCTCCTGGAGGTCGGGGTCGGCACCGGACGGGTCGCGGTGCCGCTCGCCGACACCGGGCTGCGGGTGACCGGCGTCGATGCCGCCCGAGGGATGCTGTCGAGGGCCCGGGCGAAGGGGCTCTCGCGCCTGGTCCGCGGCAGCGCGTACCGGCTCCCCTTCAAGGAAGGCGCGTTCGACGCGGCGATCTTCGTCCACGTCCTGCACGTGCTCGACGAGCCGGCGCGGGCGATCGCGGAGGCGGCCCGCGCCGCCCCGAAGGGCGTCTACGGGCTCGTGCGTCCGGGAACGGGCGACGAGCCCGAACGCGCCGAGGGCTGGGGCGCCCGGCGCCGCGTCTTCGAGATCCTGCGGGCCCAGGGCTACGAGGTCTCGGGTCGCGGACGAGGGTGGCCGCACCGACGGGAGCGGGAGCTGCTCGCGTCGTTCCCGCCGGACGAGCTCGTGGTGCTCGCGGACCGGACGGTCACCGAGCCGGTCGCCCGGATGCTCGACATGATGGCCCGACGCGCGAGCCGCCACGTCCTCGACGTCCCGCCCGAGGCGCTGGCCCGGGCGGTCGAGGAGGTCCGGCGCGAGGTCGGGGATCGGACGTTCACGTTCCGGCGGATCGAGGCGCTGGCCGCCTGGCGCTCGCCCCCGGCGGCCGCCTAGCGCGCGAACCGGTGCTCCATCACGTACGGCAGCACGCCGCCGGCCGCATAGTACTCGAGCTCCGTCGGGGAGTGGATCTCGCAGCGCGCAGCGAAGGCGGTCGAGCTCCCGTCCTCCCGCGTCGCCGTGACCTCGATCGGCCCCCGGGGCTGGAGCTCGCCGGTCGGTAGCCGAAGGCGGAAGGTCTCCCGGCCCGTGAGGCCGAGCGCCTTCCACCCTTTCCCCTCGGCGAAGGTGACCGGCAGCACGCCCATCTCGATCAGGTTCGACCGGTGGATCCGCTCGAACCCCTCGGCGATCACGGCACCCACCCCGAGGAGCCGCGGGCCCTTCGCCGCCCAGTCCCGCGAGCTCCCTTGGCCGTAGCCCTTCCCCGCCAGCACGATCAGGGGGACCCGTTCGCCACGGTAGCGCTCGGCGGTGGCGAAGATGGAGCTCTGCGAGCCGTCGGGGAGGTGGACGGTCACACCGCCCTCTGCGGGGGCGGCGAGTTCGTTTCGGAGCCGCACGTTCGCAAACGTACCGCGGATCATCACCTCGTGGTGGCCCCGCCGGGTGCCGTAGGTGTTGAACTCCGCCACCGGGACGCCGTGCGCGATCAGCCACTCGCCCGCCGGCGAGGTCGCGGGGATCTCGCCCGCCGGGGAGATGTGGTCCGTCGACACCCGGTCCCCGAGGACGACAAGGGCCCGCGCCCCGTCGACGAGGAGACCTGCTTTCGGTAGGAACGGGGGAGGAAGCGCAAGGTACGGCGCCTCGGCGAGGTAGGTCGACTTGGGGTCCCAGGGATACTCCGCTCCGCTTGGCGGATCGAGCGACTCCCAGTGGGCGTCCCCGATCTCGATCGCCCGGTACTTCTCGACGAACATCGCGGGGTCGAGGTTCGCCTCGACGCGCCGCCGCACCTCCGTCGGATCCGGCCAGAGGTCCTTCAGGAAGATCGGGCTGCCGTCGGGCCGGTGCCCGAGCGGCTGCGTCGTGAGGTCGACATCGATCCGGCCCGCGAGCGCGAAGGCGACGACGAGCATGGGCGAGGCGAGGTAGGCCGCCCGCGTGTCGTTGTTGATGCGGGCCTCGAAGTTCCGGTTGCCGCTCAGCACGGCCGCGACGATCAGGTCCCGGTCCCGGACCTGCTGGGAGACGGCCGGGATCAGCGGCCCCGAGTTGCCGATGCACGTCGTGCACCCGTATCCTACGATCGAGAAGCCGAGCCGATCGAGCGGGTCGAGCAGCCCGGCGCGGTCGAGATACGCGGTCACGACCTTCGAACCGGGCGCGAGCGAGGTCTTGACGTGCGGCGGGACCGAAAGGCCGAGCTCGAGCGCCTTCTCGGCGATCATCCCGGCGCCGACCATGACCGTGGGGTTGGAGGTGTTCGTGCAACTGGTGATCGCCGCGATCACGACGGACCCGTCGTCGACCCGCGGCGTCGGAGGAGACCCGACGATCGCCTTCGCCGGGTGCTGGTTTCGGTAGGCGGCGACCGTCTTCTGGAAGGATAGGGGCGCGTCGCCGAGCGCCACGCTCTCGTCCGGGTTCCTCGGCCCTGCGATCGTGGGGCGGATGCTGGCGAGGTCGAGGACGACGACGTCGTCGTACTCGAGGTCGCCCCGGGAGGGCGAGCCCCATAGACCCGTGGCCTTCGCATACGCTTCGACCCGGGCGACGGCCGCGGGGTCGCGGCCGGTCCCCCGGAGATACGCGATCGTCGCCTCGTCGATCGGGAAGAGCGCCGCGGTGGCCCCGTACTCGGGGCACATGTTGGACACGGTCGCCCGGTCCGGTACCGAGAGGTGGGCGACGCCGGGGCCAAAGAACTCGACGAACCGATCGACGACGCCCTTCTCCCTCAGGATCCGCGTGACCGCGAGCA
>JASHYV010000097.1 GCA_030064695.1 Thermoplasmata archaeon | reverse complement strand
CCGTTCGTGCAGCGCGTGCGCCTCGCGGGCCGGGCGCGGATCCACTTCGCCCCGGAGTCGCCCGGCGACTACCTCATCCTGCTCGCGAACCCCCAGTCGGAGCCGCTGGTGCTGCGGCTCAAGGCCCGGGACCTCGAGACCGAGCTGCTCCATCCGAAACTGACCCCCTCGAAGAGTTCCCATGCGGAGCCCCGGCGGCGGAGCCGGGACCCCCGGCGTCGGTCGTCGCGCGCGCCCGCGGCCCGGAGCCGGACCGGATGAAGGCGTCGTCCCCGCACCTCTCGGTCGCCCGGGCGAGAGCCTGGCGCAAGCGGTGGGACCTTCAACAGGAGCGATACATCGGGCACCGAGAACGCCGCTTCGACCAGGTGCTCCAGGCGGTGGAGGCGGTCGTCGGCCGCCGACCGCGCGTCCTGGATCTCGGGTGCGGGACCGGCTCGCTGTCGGAGCGGATCCTGAAGCGGTTCCCGGCCGCGCGGGTGGTCGCGGTCGACTTTGATCCGGTCACGCTCACGCTCGGACGCGTGGGACTCGGGACGGCCGGCGGCCGACTCGCCTGGGTGGAGGCGGACCTGAACGATCCCGGCTGGGTGCGTCGGCTGCCGAGGGGTCGGTTCGACGCGGTCGTCTCGAGCACGGCGCTCCACTGGCTGGAGGCGGACGCGCTGCGCCGGCTCTATCGTCAGCTCGTGCCGCTGCTTCGGCCGGGGGGCGTCTTTGTCAACGCGGACGTCGCGCACTTCCGGCCTTCCTCGATCCGACTCCGCCGGCTCGCTCAGGTCCTGCGGCACCACCGGCTCCTCGCCCGGCGCGGCCCCGGCGAGAGTTGGACCGATTGGTGGTCCTCCGTGGGCCGGGACCCGGCGCTGGAGGGTGCGATGCGGGAGCACCGCCGGCGCTTCCGGAAGTCGCACGCGGTCGCCCACCCGACGGACCTCGAGGGTCAGGAGGCCGCGCTACGTCGGGCCGGGTTCCGCGAGGTCGAAGTCGTCTGGAGCTGGTGGGAGGACCGGGTCCTGGCGGCCGTGCGATGAACCGGGCGGGCCCGGTCCTCCCGACCGGAAGGCTTGAAAGCAGCACCGGCTCCCCTCCGCGCGACCGCCGCAGGGGGGCTCCGTGACCGCGCTCATCGTCTATCTCGGGATCAGCGTCACCGTCTTCGCGATCGTCGACCCGATCGGCACGCTCCCGTTCTTCGTCGCCCTCACCGACGGCTTCGCTCCCGAGGACCGTCGGATCATCCTCAACCGGGCGGTGTTGGTGCTCGCGGGGATCCTGAGCCTGTTCGCCCTTGCCGGTCGGTTCATCTTCGCCGCCTTCGGACTCTCCTTGCCGGCGTTCGAGATCGCCGGCGGGATCCTGCTGTTCATCGTGGCGTTCGACATGCTCCAGGGCCGCGTGGGCGGCACGCGCCTCACCGAGGTCGAC
Organism: Thermoplasmata archaeon; assembly: GCA_030064695.1. Next base: position 4,278 of record JASHYV010000097.1, on the reverse strand, counting down.
CAGGAGGAGGCGATCCGTCGCCGCGACGAGATCGCGGTGGTGCCGCTCGGCATCCCCCTGCTCGCCGGACCCGGCGCGATCTCGACCGTGATGATCTACGAGGGGTCGTCGGGCAGCGACCCGTGGATTGTGGTCGCCACGTTCGTCGCGATCGCGATCACGAGCGTGCTCACCTTCGTGATCCTGACCTACGGGCAGGGGATCCTGCGCCGCTTGGGGCGGGTCGGGGTGATGGCCATGACGCGCGTGCTCGGGCTGCTGCTCGCCGCGGTGGGCGTTCAGTTCGTGGTCAACGGCGTGCTCGCGATCTTCCACCCTTGACGGGGGCGCGCCGGGACCGCGCCGGGGGCTTCCGCGCGGGCCGGGGCTTGCCCAGCTTGCGGCCGAGGGCCTTCTCCTCCCGCTCGCGCACGACGGTCGACGGGGTCCGGGGGTTGCGATCGGCCGCCCAGGCCTTCTCGCCGGCCGGGATCGGCACCGGAAGGTCGTTCTCGGCGGGCGGAAAGCCGCACTCGAAATCGTCGGTGTAGGCGCAGTACGGGTTGAACGCCCGGTTGAAGTCGAGCTCGTAGTCGTCCGCCTCGTTGAGCTCGAGCGTGAGATAGCGGCCGGGTCCGTAGCTCTCCTTGCCGCTGGTCGAGTCCCGGAACGGGACGAACACCGAGGTGCCCACGCCCTCGCCGGCGTGGTAGAGCCGCAGCCGGAGCGCGCGGCCGTCGATCGAGAACCGGAGATCGCCCAGGTAGCGCATGACCGCCTGGCCGTCGCGATTCGTGCGCAGGTACGCCTCCTGCGGCGCCGGGAGCCGCTCCAGGTGGGCCGTCACCCGGTAGCCCGGATCGGGAGGGAAGAACCGCAGCTCGTGGAACGGCACACGGCCCGAGATGAACGGCGACTCCGGGTGCCGCGCCATGAACTCGTTCTTGGCCACGCGCTCGGCTTCGAGCTCCTTCTGCCAGCGGTCTGCCATGCGCCGGCCCGAGCGCGACCGCCGCTTAATGCTTCGGACCCGGCCGGAGGTCGAGGACCATGACCTCCTCGTCGAGGTACCGGTCCCCGCGGCGGATCGCGGCGGGCACGTGCCCGACGCGGACGAAGCCAAAGCGCCGGTAGAGCGCCTCCGCCCGGGTGTTCACGGAGAAGACGGTGAGCTTGACCAGGTCGAACACGCCCCGGCAGGCGTCAATGGTCGCTTCGAGCAGCGCCGTGCCCGCTCCCTGGCCTCGGTACTCCTCTCGGACCAATATCCCCAACACGCCGACATGGCCCGTCTCGTGACCGGCGGAGGGGATCGATCGGGAGACGAAGCACGCGCCGACGGCCCTCCCGTCGGCCTCGGCGACGCGGCCGACGGTGTCGCCGGAGAGGATCTTCTTGTACAGCCCGCTGAACCAGTCGATCTCGGTCGCCCGGTCGGGACGCTGCGGGAACAGCGGGATGCCGAGTTCGACGTTGCCGGCCGCCCGCTCGTCGTAGAGCCGATAGTACGAGTCGACGAGGTCGTCGAAGTCGGTCCACTTCACCTCGCGGACCAGCACGCGGTGGGCAGCCGCGGCCGGGGATTTCTACTTGACGCGTCGGCTACGCGTAGCCGAACTGGTGCTTCGCGAAGTCGCTCATCCGGTCCGGCGTCCAGGGCGGGTCCCAGATCATCTCCACCGTGGCGGCGTGGACGTTCGGCACCTTCTCGATCGCGGTCTTGATCTCGTCCGCCAGGATCCCGGCGACCGGGCAGCCCGGCGCCGTGAGCGTCATCTTGAGCTTCACATCGTCCCCGGTCCATTCGAAGCCGTAGACGAGTCCGAGATCGACGATGTTCATCGGGATCTCGGGGTCGTAGATCTGCTTCAGCTGCTCGAGGATCAGGGTCTCCCGTTGGGCGTAGGGACCATCGGGAGCGGAGGCGCCCGGCACCTGGGCGGACGCGGGGTTCGGAGCCGCAGGATCTGCCATCGGGCGAAGGAGCGGCCGTGGACCTATAAGGCCGGCGCCCCGCGCCCGTTCCGGGACGCCCGTCCGCGAACCCCTTTAAGCCGACCTCTCGTCCCGGGCCCGATGGAGGACGTCCACGCGCGCGTCCCCGCGCCCGGTCGGGTCTCGCTGCGCTCCGTTGGCGTCGTCGGCATCCGGAAGCCGCTGGTCGTCCAGCGGCCGGAGCGCGCCAACACGCTCGCGGTCACCTTCCGCGTCGGCGTCGATCTCCCCTCCGCCCGCAAGGGGTCGGACCTCTCGCGGAACGCCGAGATCCTGGCCGAGATCGTCGACCGATCGACCGAGCGCCCCGTGGAGAGCCTCGAGGCGGCCTGCAGCGAGATCGCGCGCGAGCTCCTCGGTCGGCACGCCTACGCGTCGGACGCCAGCGTCGGCGCCGAGGCGGAGTACTTCCTCCGGCGGGGTATCTCCGAGTCGCGCCGGAGCTTCGAGGACTTCCTGCTCCTGGCCGAGGCCCGCGCGCAGCGGGCCGCGGACGGGACGATCTCCGTCGTCCGCACCGTCGGCGCCGAAGCGGTCGGGATGACCGCGTGTCCCTGCGCGATGGAGTCCTGCCGTTCGGCGCTCCTCGCCCAGTACCCCGCCCTGGGAGATCCGAGCCTCGAGCAACTTCCGATCATCACCCACAACCAGCGGAACCGGACCCGGCTCCTCTTCGAGCTCGACGACGGGCCGGGCGTGGAGGTGGACGCGATGATCGACGCGATCGAGGGGGCGCAGTCGAGTCCGACGTATGCCATCCTGAAGCGCGGCGACGAGGCCCAAGTGGTGCTCGACGCCCACCGCCACCCCAAGTTCGTCGAGGACGTGCTCCGCGACCTGCTCGCCGGCCTGCCGACCCAGTTTCCGCAGCTGCCGGACGACGTGGTGGTCCGCGCGTCGACGGTGAGCGAGGAGTCGATCCACAAGTACAACGTCGAGGCGTCCCATCGGGTGACGTTCGGCGAGCTCCGCCGGGAGCCGGCGGCGTGAGCGTCGGGAGGAGGGGATGCGCTACGCGCTCGATGCGATCCGCCGCCGACCCGGCCGGGCGGCGCTGACCTCGCTCGGCATCGGACTCGCGGTCGGCCTGGTCGTCATCCTCCTCGCGATCAGCGCCGGCATCCAGTCGAGCGCGATCGAGCTCGCCACCGCGTCCGGCGTCGACCTGATCGCCGCCAGCGCCAACACCTCGATCGAGAGCGGAGGCAGCTTCCCTCCGGTCTCCTCGGCGCATCTCCTGGCGACGGAGATCCCGAAGCTCGACTCCAACGTGGAGGTGGCGAGCCCCTGGCTCGTCGGCGACCTGGTCTTCGGGAACGCCTCGCTCTACTCGGCCGCGAACCAGTCGGCGGTCCCGTCGGGGTGGACGATCACGGGATCGGGAGCGGTGGGCTGGATCCCGGACGACAACACCGGGATCGAAGTGCCGCAGGTCACGAACGGGACCGGCTTCACCGCGCCCGGCGACCCCCACTACGCGAACGGGACGTACACGGGCCCCTCTACCCACGAGATCGTCCTCGACCAGGGACTCGCGACGGTGCTCCGCGTCGGGGTCGGGGACATCGTGTGGGCCAGCGCCGCCACGCCGAGCGGGCCCTCGGCGCTGCCGGGCTGGTACGCGAACGCGACGCCGTTCCGGGTCGTGGGCATCTCGGGCCCGTTCTGGCTGATCCCCTCCGCGCTCCTCGGCTTCCTGTACCTCTCGGAGCTCCAGGAGATCCTCGGCGGGGCTTCGAACTCCACGGACTATGCGTCGCTGCTGCTGATCCACCTCTATGACCCGACTTCGGCGGCGACGGACCAGGTGCGCATCGAGGCCGCGTTCCCGTCGCTGACCGTCTTCACCCTCCAGGAGATCCTGGGCGCGATCCAGCATGTGGTCGATCTCTACCGAACGTTCGGGGCGCTGATCGGAGCCATCGGGATCGTTGTCGCGGTGCTGTTCGCCACCACGGTGCTGCAGATGTCGGTGGACGATCGGAGCCGGGAGCTCGCGCTCCTACGCGCGATCGGGTACTCCCGAGCGCGGGTCGCCGGGTTCGTCGTCGAGGAGTCGTGCCTCCTCGCGGCGTTCGGCCTCGCGATCGGCCTCGCGGTGGCGGCGGCGGGCACCTACGCGCTCAACCTGGTGCTACTCCGGCTCGTCTCTGGGCTGCCCACGTCCTTCTCATTCGTTTCGTTCGACGCCGAGGTCCTCCTTTCGGCGGTCGCCCTCGTGGTGGTCGTAGGCCTGTTGGCGGCGGCGGCCCCCGCCGCCCGGACGCTCTCGCTGCCGGTGGCGGAGGAGCTGAGGGCGCCGTG
>JASHYV010000096.1 GCA_030064695.1 Thermoplasmata archaeon | reverse complement strand
TGGAGCGCCGTCGAGGAGGTCTCGGAGGCGCTCCGCCGGATCGACCCGATCGACCCGACGCGGTTCGACTTCGTGCTCTGCCACACCGGCATCTCCGGCGACTGCCCCAAGGAGCGGGACCTCGCGGTGTGCGGTCCGTGCTCGGTGCGGCCGGACTGCCGGCTCTGGCGCGGCCGGGGGGCGGTCGCGTGACCGCCCGCCGACCGCTGGCCCTCGATGCGGGGCTCCTCGCCCGGTTCCGGGCCGCCGCGGCGAAGATCGCCTGGCGACCCGCGCCGAAGGGCCCGCGTCGCCCCGCCGGCCGCAGATCGAGGATCGCCCACCTGAACGACGAGGAGGCCCGCGTCGAGACCTGGGCGAAGGGCTCCGTGGCCGGGATCGCGGTCGACTCCGGACCGGTCGGGGCGCTCGCGATCGTGGTCGAAGCCGACCGGCGGGGACCGCCCACCGCGCTCGGCGCGTCGAACGCCGGCCGCGACCCCGCCTTCCCGATGGGGGCGATCGTGGCGTCCTGGGGCTCGTCCGCCGTGCCCCACGACGCGAGCCCGGGGTGGACCGACGTGGTCGAGCTCGCCCGGTATGCGCTCGCCTAGCACGCCGCGTGAATCGTTAAATAATCTAATCATTAGCTGTTCGAATACTTCGGGAGCCATGGTCGCGGGATCAGCGGAACTGCGTCGGACGGAACCGGCGGTCGAGGAGCTCCTCGGCAGCGTCCACGCGGTCATGCAATCGCTGCTGCGCCACTCCCACCCGGCGCTCGAGGCGGAAGGGATCTCCATGGGCCAGTTCTGGGCGCTCCACCTGGTCTCCAGCCTGGGGTCGGTCGGGGTGAGCACCGTGGCCCGCCACCTCGCCGTCTCGGCGCCCACGGTCTGCGCGAAGGTCGACGAGCTCGAGTCCGCCGGCCTGCTCGTCCGCCACCGCTCCGAGCGCGACCGCCGGGTCGTGGAGCTCCGCCTGACTCCCAAGGGGAAGCGGGTCGAAGCGCGGATCTGGGAGCAGATGGGGGCGCTGGTGAGCCGGGCGACCCGCGGGCTCTCGCGCGAGGAGATCGCGACCGCGACGCGGGTCTTCCGCGACCTCCGGGTTCGCCTCGACGGCCCGGCGCTCCTCGCCCCGGGGGCCGCATGAGCGGGAAGAACGGCGCCGCTCCGGCCTTCGACGAGCGGTACGCCTGGACCGTGCTGCTGATCCTCGCCGGCATGGCGATCATGGTCACCTACGTCGAGACGATGGTCCTGCCGGCGTTCTCGAACTTCGAGTCGTTCTTCCACGTCACCGACGCGAGCACGATCGCCTGGATCCTCTCGGCGTACCTGCTCGTCGGCGTCGTCGTGACCCCGATCTTCGGGAAGCTGGGCGACATCTACGGCAAGAAGAAGATCCTGCTCGTCGCGATGGGCGTCTACGCCGTCGCGGTCACCGTCGCGGGCTTCAGCCCGAACATCGGCGCCGCCTTCGGGCTCTCCCGCCCGAACCAGATCTACGCCCTGATCCTGGTCCGCGCGGTCCAGGGCGTCGGGATGGCGATGTTCCCGCTCGGCTTCGCGATGCTGCCCGAGATCTTCCCGCCCGCGCGGGTCGGGCAGGCCCAGGGGCTGCTCTCCGGCATGTTCGCGACCGGCGCGGCGGCGGGCCTCGTCGGCGGCGGGTGGATCGCCCAGAACTACGGCTGGCAGCTCACCTACCACACGGTGATCCCGGTCGCGATCGTCGTCTTCGTGCTCGCGCTCGTGTTCATCCGGGAGTCGAAGGTCCGCCTGGCCCGGAAGATCGACCTCCCCGGCGCCGCCAGCCTGGGGCTCGGGCTCACCTTCCTGATGCTCGGGATCACCGAGGGCGCGTACTGGGGCTGGACGAGCACCTCCGCGGTCTCGCTGGCCGGCGTGCCGCTCGGCGTGGTCCAGTTCTTCGTCGTGGCCGCGATCTGCTTCGGCGTCTTCCTCTACTGGGAGCCGCGGGCGCCGAGCCCGATCGTCCAGTTCTCCGCGCTCAAGGAGCGGAACATCTGGATCTCGAACGTGAACGGCGTGATCATCGGGATGACGATGTTCCTCCTGTTCACGGTGCTGATCATCTTCGGCGAGTACCCGAGCCCCGGCTTCGGCCTCACCGAGTTCGACGCCGCGCTGGTCTTCATCCCGGCGGTCCTGTCGATGATGGTCACCGGGCCGTTCCTCGGCCGGGCGATCAGTCGGTTCGGCCCGAAGCCGGTGATGATCTTGGGCTTCCTGCTCACCTTCGCGGGCTCGATCGGCCTCATCGCCTACCACGCGAACGCGACGGACGTCGCGGTCTTCGCCGTCCCGATCATGGTCGGGAACGTGGGAGTGCTGATCTCGATGTCCAACATCATCGTGCTCTCGGTCGATCCGAAGACGATGGGCGTCCAGACCGGGATGAACCAGACGTTCCGGAACCTGGGGTCGGCGATCGGCCCGGTGCTCGTCACCTCGATCCTGGCCGCCTACGCGTTCACGGAGACGCCGTTCCCCGGCTTCTCGTTCACGAACTACCACCTCTCGGG
>JASHYV010000095.1 GCA_030064695.1 Thermoplasmata archaeon | reverse complement strand
CCCTGATCCGCGCGGCGATCGAACGGACCCCGTCGGGCCCGTGGCGCGCCGTGAGCCTGTGCGCGGGAGATGGGCGGGACCTGCTCGGAGTGCTCGAGAACCATCCCCGGGGGCGGGACGCTCGAGCGCGCCTCGTCGATCTCGACCCGAAACTCGTGGAGGCCGGCCGGGAACGGGCCCGACTCGCCGGACTCGAGGGGGTGGAGTTCAGGGTGGCCGACGCGGGCGACGCGAGCGCCCTGGATGGAGCCGTCCCCGCCGACCTCGTGCTGGCCTGCGGGATCTTCGGCAACGTCTCGAACGAGGACATCCTCAACACCGTGACCCACCTGCCCGAACTCTGCGCGCCCGGTTCGACGGTGGTCTGGACCCGCGGCCGCTTCGAGCCGGACCTGACTCCCACGATCCGCGGCTGGTTCCGGGACTCCGGCTTCGAGGAGGTCGCCTTCGTGGCGATTCCCGATTCCACCGCGACCGCCGTCGCGCACCGGCTGGTGGTGCCCCCGAGGCCGTACCGTCGCGACGTACGGCTCTTCACGTTCCTTCCCGCCGGCGAACGGCCGGCGGACCGGGCGCGCCAGTCGGGCTAGCTCACTTGTACGTCGAGTGGTGGACGTGCCCCTCGTCGTCGGTGATGAGGATGCATTCGCCCTCGCACTCGAAGAGGCACGCTTCGCAGACGATGCACTCCGGACCCAGCACCGCGAGCGACTTCTCGCCCCGGAACTGGAACTTCGCCGCCACCGCGGGATCGTCGACGACGTCCGGGACCTCGCTCCTCGGACGAAGGTCGAAGACGTTCACCGGGCAGACGTCCTTGCAGTGCGAGCACCCGGTGCACTTCGCGATGTCGATGTCGACCTGGATGGGCATCGGCTTCGGCGGTTCCACGACGGTTCGATAGATAGCTTTTGGTTACCTCGGCTCCACCGAGCGCCGTTCACCGTTCGGCGCGCCGGCAGGCGTTAACGGGTCCCCGGACCTGCGGGACCGGAGCGTCCGTGAGCGAGATCCTGCTCGGCACGAGCGGGTGGGACTACCCGGAGTGGGTCGGCAAGGTCTACCCGCCGCGCGGCGCCTCGGACAAGCTCCGGTACTACGCCCAGCAGTTCCCGATCGTCGAGGTGAACTCGACGTTCTACCGCCTCCCGCCGCCCACCGTGGCGGCGTCCTGGGTGCGTCGCACCCCGGGCCGGTTCCGGTTCGCCGCGAAGTTCCCCCAGACGATCACGCACGACCTCCGCCTGGTCGGGACCGACGAGGAGCTGCGCCGGTTCTTGGCCGTGCTGAAGCCAATCCGCGACGCGGGGAAGTTCGTCGCCGCGCTGCTCCAGCTCCCGCCGTCGCTGCCGTTCGAGCCGGGGATCGTCCGCACGTTCTACGCCTCGCTGCCCCGGGACCTCCCGGTCGCCGTCGAGTTCCGCGAGCGGTCCTGGCTCGTCCCCGAGTCGTACGCGCTCCTGCGGGAGTACGGCCTCGCCCACGTGATCGTGGACGGACCGCACCTTCCCCCGGTGCTGGAGGTCACGGCGCCGTTCGCCTACGTCCGCTGGCACGGGCACGGCTCTCCGCTCTGGTACGACTACACCTACTCCACGACCGAGCTCGCCGCGTGGGTCCCCCGGATCCGCACGCTCACGCAGGAGGTCGCGACGGTCTACGGCTTCTTCAACAACCACTTCCGCGGCGACGCGGCCGCGAACTGCCGGACGCTCGCCGAGGAGCTGGGACTCCCGCCTCCGCCGGGGCGCCTCGGCGTCGGCCCGTAGCGTCCCCGAAGGACCGGGAACGCTCCCATCCCGGCCCTGTTTCAACCTCCCCTCGCCCGCCGCTTTAGAGCGGTCGTCGCCCTCGAACGGTCCGGGTTCCCGATGTTCGAGGACGCCGCTGACCCGCTCGCGGTCGAGCCGACGCTCGTTCCGGACGACGATCTCTTCACCCCCGCGTGGGGGTCGGAGATCCCGCCCCGGCCGGCGCCCGCGGTACCGGCCCCGGCGCCGGCCCAGTTCCGCCTCGCGCCCCGGCACCGGGTCCGCCGGGCGCGCCCGGTCCTCCCCGCCGACCTCCCCGTGTTCGCCTGGCTCGGCCGTCGTCTCGTCCCGGGCGAGGCCACGCTGTGCACCGGTCCCTCGGTCGCGATCGAGCCGATGCTGGAGCTCCTCTACGCCGCGAACGCCCGCGCCCGGGGCCGGATCTCGCTCCTCGAGGGGGCGAACCGGTTCCATCCGTACCGGATCGGCGAGCAGGGCCGGGCGCTCGGCGTCGACGCGACCGAGACGCTCGCCCGGATCCGGCTCGCCCGGGCGTTCACCGCCTACCAGATGGTCGCGCTCGTCGACGGATGGGCCGCCGAGGCCCGGCGGAACCCGCCGACGCTGCTGATCGGCCACGACCTCCCGACGCTGTTCACGGCCGCGGAGATCCCGGACGACGAGCGGGCGGCGCTGCTGCGGCACATGGCGCGGTCGCTCGCCCAACTCGTGCGGGAGGTCCCGGTCCCGCTCCTTCTCACGCTCGACCCCTCGGGCCTTGCCCGATTCCCCGGCCTCGCCGACGAGGGGCCGCGGTGGGCCGACTGGGTCACGTTCTCCCGCGGTCCCGGGACCCTCGCGCTGCGGGCGATGCGGGACGACGCGCGGCTGAAGCTCGTCCCGCGGCCCGCGCACCAGCACGGCATCGAGGAGTTCGGCGGCGGCGCCGAGGAGGTGATCGCGTGGGACGTACCTCCCCGACCTACCGGCAGGCGCTCGAGGAGCGGCTGAAGCGCTGGGACGAGTTCTCCCGGCTCCTCACCACACCCGAGGAGCGCGCGGCGTTCGCGACGATCTGCAAGGGGGCGCGCCGCTACGCGGCCCAGGCGACGTATGTGGGGAGCCCGGACCTCCTGGAGTCGATCCTCCTCTCCGTCCTCCTGGACCTCGCCGGCCGGCTCCCGTCCCCCGCCTCCGCCCCGGCCCGGCCCGCGTCGCGCTGACCGTGGGGGCCGGCCCCACGCCCGACGGCTGGCTGCTCGACGTCACCGAGAGCCCGGACGGCCGCTCGGTCGTCCTCTGGGTGAAGGACCGCCGCACCGGCCGGGTCCACCGGACCGCGGTCGAGTTCCGGCCGCCGTTCCTGGTCGCCGGGCCTCGGAGCGACCTCACCGAGCTCGCGCGCTCCTTGCGCAGCGATCCCGCCGTCGCCGCCGTCGAGCGCCGGGTCGCCCGCCCGTCGCTCTACGACCGGCGGCCCCGTACCGTGCTCGCCGTGACGCCAGCGCGGAACCCGGCCCGTCGCGCGCTCGCCCGCGCGGTCGACGCGCGGGGCGGCTTCGAGCGGTTCACCCTCTATGACGTCGACCTCACTCCGCCGCACCTCTACCATCTCGAGCACGGCATCTACCCGTTCGCGCCGGTCACCGGCACGGGCGCGCTCCTCACGCCGACCGAGCCGGCGGAGGCGATCGAGTACGTCACGCCGCCGCTCCGGGTGGCCCGGCTCCGCGTCACGATCGCCGGCGAGCGGCGGGGCCGGATCCCTCCGCCGGACGGGCGGATCGGGGCGATCCGGATCGAGGACGCGACGCTCGAGGGGCCGGAAGCGGACCTCCTGCCCGCGCTCGTCGACGCGCTCGCGCGGACCGATCCCGACGTGCTGCTCACCGAGGGGGGCGACGGCTTCGACCTCCCGTGGCTGTACCGCCGCGCGGCGGCGCTCGGGCTCGACCCGGCCGCGTTCGTCCTCGGCCGCGAGCCCGCGCCCCTCCGCGCGACCAAGCCCGCGCGCACGATCGAGTCGTACGGGCAGGTGCACCACCGCGACCCGGCGCACCTCCTCCCGGGCCGGTTCCACGTCGACCGGGAGAACTCGTTCCT
>JASHYV010000094.1 GCA_030064695.1 Thermoplasmata archaeon | reverse complement strand
ACGTTCACGTTCCGGCCGGGACCGCTCTTCGCGAACGTGCTGCTCGCCGACGAGATCAACCGGGCGCCGCCGAAGGTCCAGTCGGCCCTCCTGGAGGCGATGCAGGAGTACCAGGTCACGAGCGACCGGGCGACCTATCCGCTCCCGAGGCCGTTCCTGGTGCTCGCGACGGAGAACCCGCTCGAGCTCGAGGGGACGTACCCGCTCCCCGAGGCGCAGGTCGACCGGTTCCTGATGCGCCTCAAGGTCGGCTACCCGACGCCCGAGGAGGAGTCGACGATCCTCGCCCGCCGGCGGAGCCGTCGGACCGAGGCCGCTCCGGTCGCCGCCGTGACCGGCCCGGACGAGTTCCGGGCGCTGCAGGGTGCGGTGGAGGACGTCGAGCTCGAGGAGTCGATCGCCGGCTACCTGGTCCAGCTGGTCCGGGCGACGCGCGAGGACCCGCGCGCGGAGGTCGGCGCCTCCCCACGCGGCTCGCTGGCGCTCCAGAAACTGAGCCGGGCGCGCGCGCTGCTCCAGGGCCGGGACTTCGTGCTCCCCGACGACGTGAAGGCGATCGCGGTGCCGGCGCTCGCCCACCGGGTCGTCGTGAAGCCGGAGCCCTGGATCCGCGGCGTGCGGGGCGACGCCATCGTCCGGGCCGCCGTCGACCGGACGCCGGTGCCGAAGGTCGGCTGACGGCCGGTCCCGGCAAACGCTTTGGCCCCGGCCGGGGGTCGGGCCCCCGATGGCCGACCTTCCCCTCGTGGTCGTGGCGGACCCGATCGACATCGGCGCCCTCGACGAGCTCTCGCGCGGCCCCTGCCGGGTCGTCGACGCGAGCCGGGAGCCGGCCCGGCTGCCGGCCGAGCTCGGCGACGCGTGGGGCCTGATCGTCCGGAGCCGGACGAAGGTCACCGCCGACCTCCTGGGCCGCGCCCCCCGGCTCTCGCTGATCGCCCGCGCCGGCGTGGGCGTCGACAACATCGACATGGCGGCCGCCTCGGCGCGAGGGATCCGCGTCGTGAACGCGCCGGCGGCGGCGACCGAGAGCGTCGCCGAGCTCGCCGTCGCCTTCTGCCTCCTGCTCGTCCGCGGCGTCGCGCCGCTCCTCGCCGCGACCCGGGCGGGCGGCTGGGAGCGCGGCGGCCACGGCCACGAGCTCGCCGGCAAGACGGTCGGTCTCGTGGGCTACGGCCGCATCGCGCGGGAGGTCGCCCGGCAGGTCCGCGGCTTCCGCGCCCGGACGATCGCCTTCGACCCGTACGTCGACCGGGTCGACGACGGGACGGAGCTCGTCCCGCTCGAGGCGCTCCTCGAGCGCTCCGACCTCGTGAGCCTCCACGCGGCGCTCACCGACCAGAACCGACATCTCCTGGACGCCCGGGCCTTCGCCCGGATGCGTCCCGGCGCCTACCTCGTGAACGTGGCCCGCGGAGCGCTCGTCGACGAGGCGGCGCTCCTCGCCGCGCTCGAGTCGGGCCGGCTCGCGGGCGCCGCGCTGGACGTCTTCGAGGTCGAGCCGCCGACCGACCGGCGGCTGCTCGAACACCCGCGCGTGATCGCGACGCCCCACATCGGCGCCGCGACGGTGGAGGGGCAGGCACGCGCCGGCGCCGACACCGTGCACGAGGTGCTGCGGGCGCTGCGGGGCGAGGCGCTCACGGCGCTGGTCGCGCCGCCGGGAGGCGCCCGATGACGTTCGATCCCGAGACCGCGACGTTCCTGATCGCGGGCCCGGTCCGGATCCACCCCCGCGTGCTCCGGGCGATGTCCACCCCGAGCCTCAACCACCGCGGGGACTACTTCCACGGCGTCGTCGCCGAGATCCGGGAGCTCCTCCCGGTCCTGTTCGGCGCCCGGGGCCACCAGGTCGTGCTCACCGGCAGCGGGAGCGCCGGCTTGGAGGCGGTCTACTCCGGCCTCGTGCCCAAGACCGGCCGGACGCTGGTCCTCTCGAACGGGAACTTCGGGGAGCGGACCGACGAGATCGTGCGACGGTACGCGGGCGCCGTGACCACCCTCTCCGCGCCCTGGGGCCAGCCGATCCCGATCGAGGCGGCGCGGGCGGAGCTCGCGAAGGGCGACGTGGGCGCGGTCTGCGTCGTGCACAACGAGACCAGCGTCGGGCTCGCGAACGATCTCGCGGCGCTCGCCCCGGCGGTGCGCGCCTCCGGCGCGCTGTTCCTCGTGGACGGGATCAGCGCCGTCGCCGGCATCCCGGTCGAGCTGGACGCGTGGGGCGTCGACGCGCTGGTCGCCGGCAGCCAGAAGGGGCTCGCGGCGCCCGCCGGCCTCGCGATGGTCCACCTGTCCGACCGCGCGGTGGCCGCGCTGCACCCGGGCACCTTCTACCTGGATCTCAAAGCCCATCTCAAGTCCCTCGAGAAGAACGACACCCCGTGGACCCCGGCGGTCCCGCTGTTCCTCGCGCTGCGCGAGGCGCTCGTGCTGCTGAAGGAGGAGACGCTCGCGGGCCGGCTCGCGCGCACCCACCGGCTCGCCGACGCGTCGCGCGCCGCCGTCGATGCGCTCGGGCTCGAGCTGTTCCCGGACCGGCGGTTCGCCTCCGACACGGTGACCGCCGTCAACAACCCGGCCGGGCTCGGCGACCGCGAGGTGCGGAAGGTCCTCGAGCAGCAGTACAACGTGCTGGTGCAGGGGGGGCAGGGCGCGCTCACGGGGAAGATCTTCCGGATCGGCCACATGGGCATCGCCGACTGGCCGGACCTGCTCGTCACGTTCGCCGCGCTGGAGCGGGTCCTGGCTCGCGGGAAGGGCGCCCCGCCGAGCGGGGCCGCGTTGAAGGCGATCCTCGACCGGATGCCGTAGCGACCGCTCAGAGGTCGACGATCACGCGCGCCCGGCCCCGTTCGGGGTCGAAGACGAGCCCGTGGAGCGTGATCGCCTTCACGTCGGTCTTCTCCGGGTGCCGCGCCGGGTCGAACCGCTCCCCGGTGAGGCTCGCGACGACGGCCGTCGGCGGAGCGCCGACCGGGTGGGCCCGGATCTCCCGGGCGAGGAACCCCTCCGTGTCGTGGAGCACGATGAGCTCCGTGAGGAACGCGACGACGAGGCCTGGCGCGTCGGCGGCCGACGCGCTCACGGCGCGCTCCTCGCGGGCCCGGACGGTGCGTCGGTCGGTCCAGAGGTGGGTGAGGCCGAGGCCGAGCGCCTCGAGGAGCGCGCCAGCGCCGGGGCCCGTGGCCCAGAGTCCGACGTCGGCGGTGGTCGGGAAGGTGCCCCAGCGGCGCGCGGGGGGGCCGCGTCGCGTGCGATCGGACGTGGGAGCGCCGACGACGGGGAGGCGTTTAAGCAGTGGGCGGCTCCCTCCCGTTCTACCGACATGCGCGCCTCGCTCGTCATCCCGACGCTCAACGAGGCGGAGTCGATCGGCGCCGTGCTGCGCCTCTTCCGC
>JASHYV010000093.1 GCA_030064695.1 Thermoplasmata archaeon | reverse complement strand
CGGCCCGGCAGCTTCTCCGCGCTCGAGCGCGTGAGGTCGATCACGCCCACCACGCGGGTGCGGAAGTGCCGCAGCTTCTCCGTGACCCCCCGGTGCAGGTTCACCAGGTCGGAAACGGCCGCCCGCTGGATCCGCGCCGCCGGCTCCTCGATCCACGCGAGCGCGATGACCGCGGAGACCAGCGCGAGGCAGCCGGAGAGGATCAGGAGCCCCGTCATGACGGCGATCGCCGACTGGTTGATCCCGATCACGAACAGCCAGACGAGGCCGATCGCGAGTCCGATCGTCGTGCCCAGGCCGGAGATCAACCCGAAGAGACCGATGTCGGTCGGCCACCAGCGCTTGTGCCGCGTCTCGAGCAGCAGCATCGTGCCGATCGGGGCGCTGGCGGCGGAAGCGAGGCCCTCGACGACGTTGAGCCAGAAGTAGGTGAGCAGGTTGTGGGCGAGCGCGATCGCGATGATCGCGAGGCCGGTCGCGAGGAACGATCCGACGAGGAAGTACTTGCGGTGGGCGACCCGGTCCGACAGATTGCCCCACAGGATCGTGAACGGCACCTGGCTCATCGCGCTCGCCGCGATGATGATCGTCACCGCGAACGCGGAAGCGCCGAAGTGTTGCAGGGCGAGCAACGGGATGAGCGGGGTCGCGATCCCATCGGAGATCGCGAGCGGCAGATAGGCCAGGAACCAGAGGTCGCTGCTCGAGGGCCGCAGCACGGGGTGGGACTTGATGTCCATCGACATGGTCGCGCCCCCGGTGAGGCGTTAGTCCCGGGGACATGGGGGATAAAGCCGGTGTTGCTCTCGAAGCGCGTGGCGTGTTCGACGGCCTGGCGAGTCCCTTCCGGTGACCCGAACCGGGGTTTCACTCGGCCGGGACGTTCAGTTCCGCGAGCAGTTCGCGATGCTCCGCGTCGGAGATCCACTCGACCTTGAGATATTCGCGGAGGAACGCGTCGGAGACGCCCAGGCCGCGCGCCTCCTCGACCACGAACCGGTACGCCTCGATCTCGGTCCACCGCTTGACGTAGCTCACGCCCGGCGGCCACAGGTCGGCGCCTCCCTGGCGTTGGATCACGTGGTTCAGCTCGTGGAAGATGTCCATGAACAGCATGAGGGACGAGCTTTCCCGCAGGTGGGACGCCCCGACCACGATGCAGTCCGCCTTCGGGCTCACCACCGGTCGCCACTCCCGTCGCGCGTTCTTCGGGATCTCGTGCGGCGCCACGTACATCCAGAGGTCCTGGTCGACGATCTCGACACACGTGTCGTCGAACAGCCGGGTCCGCTTCTCCGGGTCGGCCAGGAGCCGCTTCGCGACGGGCAGGCGATCGATGCCCGGAAACGTCGCCAGGATCGGGTGACGACCGACGGGCAGGTCGCGCGCCACCCGGAAGCCCTTCGGCCCCCGCTCCGCGGCGGCGCCGTCGGAAGGCGCAGCGTCCGGCATCGGCGCGCGAGGAGACGCGGGTCGACATAACCTCACGCGCCGTCCGGCGCTCGGCAGCGCTTTCTGGCCGCCGGGCTCCCGTCGGCGATGGCCCGGACGCTCGACTTCGCGCAGATCCGGGGCCTTTCGGTCGGCCAGGCGGAGAGCCCCGACGGAGCGACCGGGGTCACCGCGCTGGTGTTCGACCGACCCGCGGCCACCGTCGTGGACGTTCGGGGAGGAGCCTCGGCGACGTACGACATCGGCTCGCTGGGCCTCGACGCGACGTTCGGCCGCCGCTGGGCGATTTTCCTCTCGGGCGGCAGCCTTTTCGGCCTCGACGCGGCGCGGGGCGTCCGCACGCGCCTGCTCGAGACCGGTAAGGGGATGCGGGTGTTCCGGAGTCCGCTGCCGATCGCCCAGGTCTCGGGCGCCGCGCTCTTCGACCTTCCTCGGAGCGGAGGGCCGCCCGACTACCTGCCGCTCGGCTACGAGGCGGCGCGCCGAGCCTCGAAGGATCCCGTCGAGGTGGGCCGGCGCGGGGCGGGCGCCGGAGCAACGGTGGGGAAGTACCTCGGACGCGGACGGGCCATGCGCGGTGGGCTCGGCGTCGCGGCTGCTCCGCTGCCCGGGCGAGGCTCCGTAGGCGTGCTCGTGGCGATCAACGCCGTCGGCGCGATCCGGGACCCGTCCTCCGGCGCCTGGGTAGCGGGAGCGCGGGGTCCGAAGGGGGTGGTGCCACCCGACCCGAGGCGCCCGCTCCGAGGCCGGTCGGGATCGACCTCGCTGGCCGTCCTGGCGACCGATCTCGACGTCGACCGCCCGACCCTGCATCGAGCGATGTCGATCGCCCACGCGGGCCTCGCCTCGGTCGTGTTCCCGTTCCACACGGCGACCGACGGGGACGTGCTGTTCGGCGTCGCGACGGGAGCGACGGGGACGCCCCGGGCCGAGGGCCGTCCCGGCGAGCTCGCGGACCAGCTTGGATCGGTCGCGGCCGGCCTGGGGATCGCCGCGGTCCTCCGCGGCGTGCGAGCCGCCAACGGTCGGGACTAGGCCGGCGGGGCTCGGCGGAGGGTCGAGCCGCGGAGCCCGCGGATCAGGTCCGCCTTCGTGACGATGCCGCGCAGTTCTCCGTGCTCCGCGACGAGCACCGCCGGATAGCGCCCGAGCACTCCCGGTAGCAGGTCGGCGGGAAAGTTCCGATCGACGAGCGGATACGCCGTCTCTTGCACTTCGCGCACCTTCACCCGGTGGGAGTTCGGTTGCGCCAGCGCCCGGAGCAACCCCGATTCCGAAAGCGCACCGACGACCCGCCCGTCCTCCACGACGGGGAGCTGGGAGAACGCCCCGCCCTCCATCCTCTGGGCGGCGACGGTCAGGGAGGCAGACGACTCCACCGTCACAAGGGAGCGATTCATGAGATCCCCGACGGTGAGCGCCGGCGTCGCGGCTCCTTCCTGCGCCTCGAGATAGCCGTGGATTTTCTGGACCAGGTCGTACGACGGACGGATCTGGCCCCGCTCGATTCGGGAGAGCGTCGCGTCGCTCCGCCCGATCGCCCGGGCGAGCTCACCGAGCGGGATGCCGAGCGCGATCCGCCGCTTGCGGATCTCCGCGATCGCGTCCATGGCTCGAGCAAAAGGAGCGGGGCCGCATATGGGCCTTTGCACGGGAAGCAACCGACCCTGCGGACTCGTTTGCGCCCCGCGCGTCGCCCTCGGGCCCCGCGTCCGTTCGGCGGCGGGCTCGAGTCCGAAAGGTAAAGGAGGGTCGGCGGGATTCTCCGGGGCGAGCCATGGACGCCCCTCCCCGACGGATCTCGTGGATCAGCCCGCCGCCCGAGATCTGTTCGCTCTGCAAGGAGCCGCTCGGCGACCCCGCCGAGACGAGCTCCTGGAACGGCCATCCCGCGCACCGGGACTGCGTCCGGATCCACCTGCTCCAGCGCGACCCCGCGTTCCGCGACACGTCGGGCGACGGCGAGGAGACTCCGGAGGAGAGCCCGGAGTCGTTCGACGGCGTCCTGCCCCGGGACGACGACGAATCCGATTTCGAGTAACGCCCGGCCCGTGCCGGGAGCGTCGCTCCCTCCGCTTCGCAGTCCTTAAGAAGGTCGACCTCGTGGTCTGGACCGGCCGATTCGTTCCGACGGTCGGGATACCCCATGCCGGAAGTAGTCATCACCTGCGACTGGACGATGATGAGCAACCACCACGGGAAGGAGTTCCTGGGGTTCGGCACGACCACGCCGGCGTACATCATGCCGGAGGCGGCGTACCAGAAGCTGTTCTTCCCCACGATGCCCGTCGATGAGCACGGGTACCCGAGGCAGGCCCCGTATGGGATGCGGAAGGTGGAAGCCGCCCTGATCGACGGCGGCATCGACGCCCGGATCGTCCACCCCGGCCATCTCGACAAGTACATGCCGGGAGAGGCCAAGGTGCTCCTGGTCTCCGGCCACGACTACTTCGGGCTCAACCCCCCGAGCTCGACGTTCGGCGGGGTCATGCGGAAGGAGCCGCTCAACTGCGTGAACTTCAAGCGGATGCTGACCCAGCCGGCGGTCGTCGAGGCGCGCAAGCAGGGACTCAAGATCATCGCGGGAGGCCCGTGCGCGTGGCAACTCTCGCCCGCCACCCGGATGAAGCTACCCTGGATCCAGGAGTTCCTCGACTCGTTCGGCGGCGTCGACACCGTCGTTGAGGGAGAGAGCGACATCTACGTCAAGGAGATCGTCGGCAAGGCGCTCCGCGACGAGTTCCTTCCGCCCCACGTGGTCCTGGGCGCCAAGGAGGCGCCGAAGGTCGAGCAGATCTCCTCGATCAAGTACCCGAGCGTCAACGGCCTGATCGAGATCGGCCGCGGCTGCTGCCGGGGCTGCTCGTTCTGCTCGGTCACGACCCGGCCCACGCGCTGGTACCCCCTCGAGAAGATCGAGGAGGAGTTGAAGGTCAACGCGAAGATCGGGGTTCGGAAGGGGATCCTGCACTCGGACGACGTCTTCTTCTACGGCAGCCCGAACGTGATGCCGCACGAGGAGAAGCTGATCCCGCTGCTCAAGCTCGCGAAGCGGTACTACGAGCAGGTCGGCTGGAGCCACGTGGCCGTCGCGTCCCTCATGACCAAGCCGAAGCTCCTCGGCAAGTGCGCCGAGGTGCTCGTCGACGACAAGCAGAAGTGGTGGGGCGTCGAGGTCGGCGTTGAGACCGGCTCGCCCCGCATGATCACGGCCGCGATGCCGGGCAAGGTCGCCCCGTTCAAGGCGTCGCAGTGGCCCGAGCTGGTCGTGCAGGCGGCAGGGCTGATGAACGACAACCACGTCTATCCGGCGTGCACGTTCATCGTCGGTCTGCCCCAGGAAACCGAGGACGACGTCATCAAGACGATCGAGCTGATCGACAACCTGTGGGACTTCAAGGCGATCCTCGTCCCGATGTTCTTCGTTCCGCTGGGGCATCTCAAGAACCG
>JASHYV010000092.1 GCA_030064695.1 Thermoplasmata archaeon | reverse complement strand
CCGTCGATCGGGATCGTCTGGAAGACGGTGAGCGGCACATCGCTGGTCCCGGGCGGCATGTCGAGGAAGAGGTAGTCGAGCTCGCCCCAGTTCACCCCCCCGAAGAACTGCGTGATGAGCCGGGTGACCAGCGGCCCGCGCCAGATCACCGGGGTCTGCTCGTCCTCGACCATGAACTGGGAGGAGACGACGGGGATGCCGCTCCCCGACCGGACCGGCTCGATCCCTTCACCCCGGTCGGTGAGCGGGCCGGTGAGGCCGAAGAGCTTCGGGACCGAGGGGCCGGTGATGTCGGCGTCGAGGACGCCGACGTGCTGACCGCGTCGCTGGAGCTCGGCGGCGAGGAGCGCGGTCACCGACGACTTTCCGACGCCGCCCTTGCCGCTGCCCACCGCGACCACGTGCCGGATGCGACCCTTGTCCATCCGCTGCAGCAGGCCCCGGCCGCCCGGTCGCGGCGCCGCCCCCGGCGGGGACGAGGTGGGACGCCCGGCACTCGGAGGCCCGCTGGCGGCCATGGCGGCGCTCCACGGGGCGGGTCGCTATATAACGGGGTCCGGTCCGCCGGCCGAGGCGATCCACCGGCGATGGGCGGCGGAGAGCGGGGTCGGCTCGGCGAGTTGTTCGAGCCCAAGTCCGTCGCGGTGATCGGCGCCTCGAATCGGCCGGGCACTGTCGGGGAGAGCCTGTTCCGGAACGTGATCCGCGCCGGCTTCCGGGGCGTCGCGTACCCGGTGAACCCGCGCTGGGAGAGCGTCTCGGGGGTCCGCTGCTACCCCCACGTCGGGCGCCTCCCGGACGTGGCCGAGCTCGCGATCGTGATCGTGCCGGCCCCCGAGGTGCCGGCGATCGTCGACGAGCTGGGCCGGGCCGGGACCCGCGGCGTCATCGTGATCTCGTCCGGCTTCGGCGAGGTCGGCGGCGAGGGGATCCGGCGCGAGCGGGAGCTCGTCGCGGCGAGCCGCCGGCACGGCCTCGCGCTCGTGGGCCCCAACTGTTTCGGACTCCTGAACACGGACCCCGCGGTGAGCCTCAACGCGACGTTCAGCGAGGCGCTCCCGCCCCGGGGCAACATCGCCTTCGTGTCCCAGAGCGGCGCCCTCTGCGCCGGCATCCTGCAGTACGGCATCGCCGAGCGGATCGGCTTCTCCCGATTCGTGTCGGTGGGGAACCGGGCCGGGATCGACGAGAACGATCTCCTGCGCTCCCTCGCCGACGATGCGGCGACCCAGGTGATCCTCCTCTACGTCGAGAGCCTCGCGAACGGACGGGCGTTCCTCGACGCGGCCCGAGCGGTCACGGCGACGAAGCCGGTGCTCGTCATCAAGAGCGGCCGGACCCCCGCCGGGGAGCGAGCCGCCCGGAGCCACACCGGGTCGCTGGCCCAGTCGAGCCACGATCAGCTCTTCGACGCTCTCTTCGCCCAGTCCGGCGTCCTGCGGGCCGACTCGATCGGCGAGCTGTTCCGCGCGGCGAAGATCTTCGCCTCCGGTGTCGGCGTCGCCGGCCCCCGCCTCCTGATCGTGACCAACTCCGGCGGCCCTGGCATCGTCGCCGCCGACGCGGCCGCCCGCCAGGGGCTCTCCCTATCCGTGCTCCCGGAGTCGATCCGGCACCGGCTGCGGGCGAAGCTCTCGCCGTCGTCCTCGATCTCGAATCCGCTCGACATGACCGCCGACGCGGGGCCCGCGCAGTACGAGGCCGCGCTCCGCGCGGCGCTGCCGGCCCGGGAGGTCGACGGGGCTCTCGTGATCGCCACGCCCACCGGGACCCTCACCGCCGCCGCGGCCGAGTCGGCGATCCTGGAGGCGCGCCGCCGGACGAAGAAGGCGGTCGCGGCGTGCCTCTTCGGGCTCACCGACCTCTCCCGCGAGGTGGGGGACCTCGAGGGGCAGGGGGTCCCGACGTTCACGTTCCCCGAGGAGGCCGTGGAAGGGTTGGGCCACCTGGCCCGATACCACGCCTGGCGGGTCGCGCCCCGGTCCCCGCCCCGGCGGTTTCCCGTCGACCGGGCGCGGGTCCGCGGCGCGATCGCCCGGGCGCGCCGAGCGGGAGCGACCGTCCTCCCCGAGTACTCGGCCCGCGACCTCCTCGAGGCGTACGGCGTGCGATTCCCGAAGGTCGCCCGCGTCCGGGAGCGGTCCGAGGCGCCGCGGGCCGCCGAGGCGGTGGGCTACCCGGTCGTGCTCAAGGTCGCGTCGCCGGACATCTCCCACAAGACCGACGTGGGCGGGGTCGAGCTCGGGATCCGCGACGCGGATCAGCTTGGGGCGGCCTGGGACCGGATGCAGGATCGGCTCCGGTCGCAGGCGCCGAACGCTCGGATCGAGGGCTTCGAGATCGAGGCGCAGGTCCCCACCGGCAAGGAGGTGCTGATCGGCGTGCAGCGCGATCCGGGATTCGGTCCCGTCGTCGTCTTCGGGCTGGGAGGGGTCTACGTCGAGACGCTCCGCGACGTCACGTTCCGACTGGCGCCGCTCTCGGCCGAGGATGCCCGGGCGATGATCCGATCGGTCCGGGCCTATCCGCTCCTGGAGGGCGTCCGCGGAGAGCCGCCGAGCGACGTGGCCGCGCTCGCTGAGACGGTCGAGCGGGTGGGGCAGATGGCGACCGAGCTCCCGCAGCTCGCCGAGATGGACCTCAATCCGCTGATCGTGCGGCCCGCGGGCGAGGGCGTGGTCGCCGTCGACGCGCGGGTCGTGCTCGATCCGTCTTCCAGATCGGGGCCGTCGCCTTCAGCGCGTCGATCAGGTACTGGGCGGCAGCGAACGCCTGGGCTCGATGCGGCGTCGCCACGCCGACGATGACCGCGACCCCGCCCACCGGAACGCGGCCCACCCGGTGCCACAGGACCACGCGACGCGCTCCGTAGCGCCGACGCGCCTCCCGCTCGAGCTCGAGCAGCCGGGCCCGGGCGAGCCGGGTGTGGGCGTCGTACTCGAGCGCCACCACCGGCCCGGCCTCGACGCGGTCCGGTCGGACCCGGCCCGCGAAGGCCACGATGCCCCCGAGGCCGGGACCGTCCAGCTCCTTCAGGGCCCGCGCGAACTCGAGCGGTCGCGCGGACAGGCGGACCGACACGTCAGCCACCTCCGTAGGGAGGATGGACGGCGAACTCGTCCCCGGGGCGTACCCGGATCGCGAGCGAGCGCAGGTACTCCCCGTTCCGCACGAACCGGCTGACCCGCAGGGTCGGCGCGACCCGGGGGTACCGGTCCGCGAGAGCGGCGACCAGCTCCCGGGCGGGGAGTCCCGCCGCCGGCGCCGGCCAGGGCACGCGCGCGCGGCCCACTTGTTCCCGGGCCGGCCCGAAGAAGAGCACCGTCACGGCCGTCGCCGGCACGCCCCGTCGGACCGACGGGCGGCTCTAAGGCTTGCCCACGGGCCCGCGTGACATAACGGCTTAATACGAACGGTCGATGGAAACCGTCGATGGTCGAGCTCTCCGTCCGGGCCGGTGGCCAGGCCGGCGACGGCATCGCCTCGGTCGGCGAGGGGATCGCGCGCAGCTACTCGAGGATGGGCCTCCACGTCTTCGGGCTCAACGAGTACCAGTCGGTGATCCGGGGCGGCCACGTCTGGTACCAGGCGCGGGCGAGCCGGGAGGCGATCTACTCCCAGGGGGACGGCACGGACGTGCTGTACGCGCTCGACAAGCAGACGGTGGACGTCCACAAGGTCGATGTCCGGCCGGGCGGCACGATCATCTACGACCCCGAAAAGTTCCAGGCGGGCGAGATGCCGGTCGGAGTGACGGCGCTCGGCGTGCCGACGCTGGAGATCGCCCGGAAGTACACGAGCCAGTCGATCCTGCAGAACGCCGCCGGGATGGGGGCGGCGGCCTTCCTGGGCGGCATCCCGCTCGACGTGCTGCACCAGGTGTTGACCGACTCGTTCGGACGGAAGGCCGGCGACGTCGTGACCTGGAACCTGGGCGCGAGCGAGGCCGGCTACAAGTTCGCCCAGGAGCACGCGAGCGTCCACCCGAACGCTCCGGGGAAGGCCGGCGAGCCGAAGCTGCTCCTCACCGGCAACCAGGCGATCGCTCTTGGTGCGGTCGCGGGCGGCTGCAAGTTCCTCGCCCAGTACCCGATGACCCCGGCCTCCTCGATCATGCACTGGATGGCCGCCCACGACAAGGAGGCGGGGGTGGTCGTGAAGCAGGCCGAGGACGAGCTGGCCGCGATCAACATGGCCATCGGCGCGTCGTTCGGCGGCGTCCGCGCGATGACGGCGACCAGCGGCGGCGGCTTTTCCCTGATGGTCGAGGCCCTGGGCATGGCGGGGATGACCGAGACCCCGCTCGTCGTCGTGGAGTCGCAGCGCTCGGGCCCGTCGACGGGCCTCCCGACCAAGACGGAGCAGGGCGACCTCAACCTGATGCTCGGCGCGGGGCAGGGGGAGTTCCCGCGTGCGATCCTCGCCCCCTCGAACCCGGCGGAGGCGTACCGGTACACGACCCGGGCGTTCCAGCTCGCCGAGGACTGGCAGACGCCGGTGCTGCTGGCGAGCGACCTCCACCTCTCCGAGAGCCACATGACGGCGGACCGGTCGGACTTTCCGCTCGACGTGGCGGTCCCGTCGCTCTTCGCGGTCCAGCCGAACGGGCACGACTACAAGCGCTACCAGTACACCGACTCCGGGGTCTCGCCCCGGGCGATCCCCGGGCAGCCGGGGCTCAACTTCGTCGCCGGCTCCGACGAGCATGACGAGAAGGGGCACCTGGTCTCGGACGTGAAGTCCGGGATCCCGATCTGGGTCGCCGAGCGGCAGCACATGATGGACAAGCGGATGCGGAAGCTGAAGGGTCTCGTCCGCGACGCGGAACCCCCCGTCTGGGAGGGACCGGCCGACGCCCCGCTCACGCTCGTCGCTTGGGGCTCCACGATCGGGGCCGTCCGGGACGCGCGCCGTGTCCTCGACGCGAGCGGGCTCGCCACCAACCTGCTGCGGTTCCCGACGGTCTACCCGCTCGACGCGGAGCGGGTGGTCGCGGAGTTCGCGAAGACGAAGCGGACGCTGCTCATCGAGGCCAACTACTCCGGCCAGTTCGGGCATCTCCTGCGGGCCGAGACCGGCATCCACCTCTCCGAGCGCCTGCTCAAGTACGATGGGGAACCGTTCTATCCTCACGAGATCGTGGCCCGGGTACGGGAGATGATGCACCGTGGCGGATAGTGCGGCGGTGAGGGCCCCCACGACGACGGGGCCGGCGCTCCCGGTGATCGGGAAGTCCGATACCAAGCCGACCTGGTGTCCGGGCTGCGGCGATTTCGGCGTGGTCGCGGCGGTCGAGGGCGCGCTGAAGCGTCTGCAGATCCCGAGCCACAACGTCGTGCTGGTCTCGGGGATCGGCTGCTCCTCGAACCTCCCGCACTTCCTCTCGGCGTACGGCTTCCACGCGATCCACGGGCGGGCGCTCCCGGTCGCGGAGGGGATCCGCTGGGCGAACCACGGGCTCACCGTGATCGGCACCGGCGGCGACGGGGATGGGTTCGGGATCGGGGTGGGCCACTTCGTCCACGCGATGCGCCGCAACATCGACCTCACCTACGTGACGATGGACAACCAGATCTACGGGCTCACGACCGGCCAGGCGAGCCCGACCTCGACCCTGGGGCAGAAAACGAAGTCGACCCCCCACGGCGTCATCGAGGCCCCGATCGACCCGATCGCGCTCGCCCTCGCCTCGGGGGCGACGTACGTGGCCCGAGGGTTCTCGGGCGACGTAAAGCAGTTGACCGACCTGGTGGCCGGCGGCATCCAGCACAAGGGGTTCGCGCTCGTCGACGTCTTCAGCCCGTGTGTGACCTACAACAAGCTCAACACGTTCGACTTCTTCCGCCAGCGCGTCTACAAGCTCGAGAGCGCCGGCCACGACCCCGCGGACATCGTGAAGGCGTGGCAGCGGGCGCTCGAGTGGGGCGACAAGATCCCGATCGGCCTCTTCTACCGGACCGAGCGGCCGACCTACGAGGATCTCGAGGAGGTCCTCGCCGCCGGGCCGCTCTTGAACCAGCCCGCGGGGATCCAGGGCAAGGGGAAGTTCCTCGACGAGCTGATCTAGCGCGGCCCTAGGCGACCCGCTGGAACAGGTAGGCGTCACCGCTCTCGAAGAGGAGCGGATACGCGCCGGGGTCCGCGAGCAGCGGACCCGGAGCGAACGCGGGCCAGAGGATCGTGTTGTTCTCGGTCACGGCGATGTACTGCACGTCGAGGATCGCGAGCGCCTCGGTCCCGGCCGGGGCGAGCGTCCCGTTCGTGAGCTCGCTCACGACGATCCGGTACGACGCGTTGACCCAGGGCCAGCCCGGGACCATCGGGTAGAGCAGCACCAGGTCGGCCGCGTAGCCCGGCAGGAACTGGGCGGCGCTCCCGGGGGCGACCAGGACACGCGCGCCGCTCGGAAGGTGGCTCCCGGCGTACTCGAGCAGCGCGAAGTCTCCGGCGCTCACGTTCCCGAAGTCGTGGTAGAAGGTGTCGAGCACGACGGGCAACGCGGTCGGGGTCAGCGCGGCCCCGGGCACCACGATCGCGAGCGCGATCGCCCAGGGCACCACGGGCGAGACGGCGCCCGGCGACCCGGCGAGGCGCCAGCGAGGGGCGACGCCGACGTCCGCCGGGGGCCCGGTCGACGGACGCGGTCGGGCGAGCATCTCGGCCACGAGCACGAGCGGGAGCGCGGCGAGGATCCCGTAGAGCGTGAAGATCCAGAGCGAGAGCTCCGCGCCGCTCGAGAGGGCGGCGAACCGCTCGGCGGGGCCGAAGCCCGCGCCGGAGGCGACCAGCACGGCCAGCAGCACCAGGATCGACGCGACCCCGGCGACGAGCAGCAGCCGGGCCGTCTCGAGGTACCGTCCCAGGGCGCCGGACCGGCCCACCCAGAGGAAGAGGGCGAGACCCACGGTGAACAGGATCGCGAGCTCGAGACGGACGAGCGGGATCGGGGAGAGCTCCGTGTCGGTCGGACGGAACAGGTACGGATCGATGCTGCCGAGGAACTGGGACGGCGAGATCCCCGGACGGAGCCCGGCGGGAGCGCTGCCCGCGCCCGAGACGAACCCGGGGCTGGCCCAGCCTTCCGCGAGCACGTACAGCGTGGGCGCGATCGGGACGAGGGCGAGCGCGATCGCGAGCGCCCAGCGGGAGAACCAGCTGAGTACGGCGCCCGAGAACCTCGGTCGCGCGAGGAGGCCGGCGATCGGGAGCGCGAGCGCGATCCACTCGGCACCGACCGGGTTGATCGCGGCGGAGTACCCGAGCAGGATCCCGAAGGCGGCGGCATCGCCGAGCGCGAGGGGGCGGTCCCGAACCCAGCCGACCGCCTCGCCGAGGAGCAGCAGCCCGAGCGGGAACGCGAAGACGAAATCGTTGCTGCCCCCGACCTGCG
>JASHYV010000091.1 GCA_030064695.1 Thermoplasmata archaeon | reverse complement strand
CTCTCCGTCCTGGTCGGCATCGACCTCGGCCGGAGCGACGCGCTCGTGCGCGACGTGATCTACTTCTTCGCCCTCCCGCTGATCGTCGGCGCCTTCGCCGGCGGGTTCCTCCTGAGCCGCTATCCCTACCGGGCCGTGCTCGCGCCCGCGCTCTTCGTCGCGGCGATCAGCGCCTTCTTCCTCACCGGGATCTCGGCCACGACGCCGCTCTGGACCCTCTGGCACGGGTTCCTGCCGGTCGGCGGGTTCGTGCTGCCGCTGATCCCGTTCGGGGTCGGCTCGGGGATGGGGCTCGCCGGGGTCAACATCGTGGTGCAGAACGAGACGCCGCGCTTCGAGGTGGCGGCGGGGATCGGGATCATTCGGTTCCTGCAGAGCCTGGGCGGCGCGGTCGGTCTCTCGCTGCTCACCGTCTACCTCGCCTGGCAGACGACGGCGTTGCTCCCCGCCGTGCCCTCCCCGGGCGGCGATCTCGCGGCGGCGCTCGGTGCCTTCGACCGGGTCTTCCTCATCGTCGCGGTCCTCACCCTCGTCGCGGCCGTCTTCGCCCTGTTCCTCTCCGGACGGGCGTCCCGCACGGAGGCGCCGGAGCCCGGAGGGGCGGCGCCGGAGCTAGGCCGGCGGGACGTCCCGGACGGCGGGGCCGGGGCGCTCGAACTCCTCGCGCAGCCGGATGCGGCGACGGGTGCGGTGGTAGGTGACGGCGAAGCGATGCGCCTCGTCCCGGACCGCCCGCAGTAGGAGCATCGGCGCCGAGTTCGGGTTCGGCTTCAGCGGCTCCGAACGGTCGGGCACGTAGACCTCCTCCTCCCGCTTCGCGAGCCCGATCGCGGGGATGCGGTCGGTGAGGTTCAGCGCCGCGAGCGAGCTCAGCGCGGCGGAGAGCTGCCCCGCGCCCCCGTCGATCAGCAAGAGGTCCGGGAGCGGCTCACCCTCCTCGGCCCGGCGGAGGTAGCGGCGCCGGACGACCTCGGCGATCATCGCGAAGTCGTTGGTCCCGGGCACCGTGCGGATGCGGAAGCGCCGGTACTCCGACTTCTTCGGCATCCCCCGCTCGAAGACCACGAGCGAGCCCACCGCCTCCGAGCCCTGGAAGAGGGAGATGTCCGTGCCCTCGATCCGGTTCGGCATGGTGGGGAGCCGAAGGAGGCTCTGGAGGGCGAGCAGCACCTCCCGCGGCGGCGGCTTCGCCACCACCTGGTCGACGGTCGCGCGCGCGAGGCGTTCGGCGAGCCGGGCGAGGCCGGCGTACCGACCGGTCGGGCGGAACTGCACCTCGACCCCGCGGTAGCCGAACAGCTCGTCGAGGGTCGCGTCGATCCCGTCGGGTCGGGCGCCGGCGATGTAGATCCGCTCCGGCAGCTCGAGGTGGTGCCCGTAGTACTGCGTCAGGAACTGGCGCAGCACCTCCGCCGGCTCGGGGACGTCGTCCGGCGGGATCGCGACCAGGTGGGGCTCCGTCCCCCGGACCTCGCCGTCCTCGACCCGCACGAGCCCTACGGCGACCCGCAGCGTGGCGGGATCGGTCGGGAACGCGAGGGCGAGCACCTCGGCCCGGCCCGAGCCGCGACCCAGGACCGACTGGCGCTCGGCCAGCGCACCCAGTCCGCCCAGCGCGTCCCGCAACAGCGCCGCGCGTTCGAACTCCTCGCGGTCGGCGGCCGCCCGCATCTCGGCCTCGATCGTCGGGCGCACGAGCGTGACCTTGCCGCGCAGGACCTCGGTCGCCCGGTCGATCTGGGTGCGGTACGTCGCCCGGTCGATCTTCCCGATGCACGGGGCGCTGCAGACCTTGAGGTGGTAGTACAGGCACGCCTCCTTCGGGAGACGGACGCAGCGGCGGAGCTGGAAGAGGTCGCCCAGGAGGTGCTCCACGCCGCGCGCCTCCCGGGCGCTCGTGTAGGGGCCGAAGAGGAGCACCCCGGCCCGGCGGCGCGGGCGGCGGACGAGCACGATCCGCGGGAACTCCTCGCCGACGGTGACGGCCAGGTACGGGTAGCTCTTGTCGTCCTTCAGGAGCACGTTCATCGGCGGCTGGTACTGCTTCACCAGGCTCGCCTCGAGCAGGAGCGCCTCCCGCTCGGTCGAGGTCGGGACGAACTCGACGCTCGCGCTCTGCGCGACGATCGTGCCGTCCTTCTCGATCTTCGCGCGCAGGTGGTCGAGCACGCGGCGCCGCAGGCTGCGGGCCTTCCCGACGTAGACGACCTCGCCCTGCGGCCCGCGGAAGAGGTAGACGCCCGGGGAGTCCGGGCCGGTCCGGAACCCCTCCCCGGTCGCCGCGGCGAGATGGCTCGCGGGGACGAACGCGGGGAGCTCGGGGCGACCGTCGCCGCTCATGCCTTGAGCCGGCGGACGACCGGCACGGGACGCGCCAGGATCGGGGCCAGGAACCGGCCGGTGTGGCTGCGCGGCATGCGGGCGACCTGCTCCGGGGTGCCCTCGGCGACGACGTGGCCGCCGGCGGCTCCGCCCTCGGGCCCCAGGTCGATCAGCCAGTCGGCGGACTTCAGGACGTCCAGGTTGTGCTCGATCACGACGATCGAGTTGCCGCCCGCCCGCAGGCGGAACAGCACGTCCAGGAGCCGCTCCACGTCCGCGAAGTGGAGGCCCGTGGTCGGCTCGTCGAGCAGGTAGAGCGTCCGCCCGGTGGGCGGCTTCGCGAGCTCGAAGG
>JASHYV010000090.1 GCA_030064695.1 Thermoplasmata archaeon | reverse complement strand
CCCGGTCCTCTCGAACGTCTGGGCGAACGGCACCCTGCCGAACCTCGCCGGGTACTCCGGCCCCGTCTACGTCTGGGCGGTCGCCGGCGGGCCGAACTATTCCGGGGCGGCGGCGGAGCTCGTGCAGGTCGACGGCGCCCCCTGCGCCGGCTGCGCCCACGGCGGCGGCGGGCTCGGGAACGCCTTCGACCTCTGGCTGATCGGGCTCACCCTCGCCTTCGCGGCCGGCGCCGCCCTCGGCTTCGCGGTCCTGCAACGGCGCCACCGCGAGCGCCCGCCGCCCGTCGGGACCGACCCGCCGGCCCCCGCCGGGTTCACCCCGCCGCCCGGCTAGCCCTTCACGACGCCGAGCGGCCGGAGCCGCACGACGCGCCGGGTCAGTCCGGCCCCCTCGGCGACGCGGACGACCTCCTCGATCGGCTTGTACGCCCCGGGCGCCTCCTCGGTGACCCCCTCCTTCGAGGCGGCCCGCACGACGATCCCGCGCTCGGCGAGCCCCCGCGTCACCTCCTCGAACCGGAACTTCCGCACCGCCGCGTGCCGGGAGAGCACGCGCCCGGCCCCGTGGCAGGAGGAGCCGAACGACCGGGCCATCGCCCCCGGGAGACCGGTGAGGACGTAGGAGGCGGTGCCCATGTCGCCGGGGATCAGCACCGGCTGGCCGTACGGTCGGTACGGCTCCGGCACCTCCTCGCGGCCGGCGGGGAAGGCCCGCGTCGCGCCCTTCCGATGCACGAGAAGGCGCTTCCGAGCGCCGTTGGTGCCGTGCTCCTCGACCTTCGCGATGTTGTGCGTGATGTCGTAGACGACCTCGAGGCCGAGCTCCTCGTCCGAGCGGCCGAACACCTGGGAGAACGCCCGGCGGACCCCGGCCGTGATCGCCTGCCGGTTCGCCCAGGCGAAGTTCGCGGCGGCGGCCATGGCGCCCAGGTAGCGCTGACCGTCGTCCGACTCGATCGCGGCGCACGAGAGCTGGCGGTCGACGAGCTGGGTCCCGGCCTCGGCGAGCTTCCGGTCCATCCGCTGGATGAAGTCGGTCGCGACCTGGTGCCCCAGCCCGCGCGAGCCGGTGTGGAGCATCACGGCCACTCCGCCGGGCTTGAGCCCCATCGCCCCGGCGAACGGAGGATCGAGAATCTCGTCGACGGCCTGCACCTCGAGGAAGTGGTTCCCGGAGCCGAGGGTGCCCAGCTGCTTGAGGCCCCTCTTCCGGGCGCTCTCCGAGACCTCGGAGGGGCGAGCGCCCGGGAGGCATCCCGACTCCTCCTGCACGAGGAGATCGCTCGTCCGGCCGAGTCCCTGCTCGACGGCCCACCGGGCGCCGCCGGCCAGGACCTCGTCGATCTCGGAAGTGGACAGCGCCCGTCCGCCCTTCGAGCCGACCCCGGACGGCACCTCCCGGAACAGGCGGTCGACGAGCTCCGCGAGACGCGGGCGCACCTCGTCGACGGTCAGCGACGAGCGGAGCAGGCGGACCCCGCAGTTGATGTCGTAGCCGATCCCGCCGGGCGAGACCACCCCGTCGTGGAGGTCGAACGCCGCGACGCCCCCGACGGGGAATCCGTAGCCGAAATGGATGTCCGGCATCGCGAGCGCGTACCGCTCGATGCCCGGCAGGGTCGCCACGTTGGCGAGCTGACCCAGGGCGGGGTCGCCCGTGACGCCCGCCAGGAGCGCCGAGTTCGAGAACAGGCGTCCCGGGACGTGCATCCCGTGGCCCGCGTCGCGCGGGATCTCGAACGTGAACTCGTCGATCGGGACGAGCGTCGGCGCCTCCGTCACGGCGGGCGGCCAGCGCCGGTGCGTATTAGAGGCCCCCCTCGCCCCCTCGAAGGGCCCTGGGGGGCGGGCCGAAACGACATGTAGGCCGGGCACGCTCCCGGGTTCGGGTGGGTCCCGTGCTCGTCCGTACCCTGCTCACGCTCGTCAACTTCGCCATCTTCGGCGTGGTGATCGGAGTCGTGCTCGTCTACCCCCAGTTCGACGCGGTGGCGTTCTACTTCCTGCTCGGCTGGATGGTGGCCAGCTTCGCCCTGTTCTATCTGCCGATCGCGAGCCGACGAGTGGGTGGCGCCCCGGCCGCACCCACGACCCAGGGGCCGCTCCCGACCGGCTCGTCTCCCACGGCCGGCGCCGCCCCCGCGGTCCCCGCGACGGCCCCCGCGTCGTCCCTCAGCTTCTGCGTGTACTGCGCGGCGGACCTACCGGCCGGCGCCACCCGGTGTCCGGCGTGCGGCCACGCGCTGCCGAACTTCTGAACGGCGCCTATTCCGGCACCACGAACAGCATCGGTTCCTTGGCCCGGACGTTCGTCCCGGCCTGGACCCTCAGCTCGCGCACGACCCCGGCGGCCGGGCTCGCGACCTCGTTCCGCATCTTCATCGCCTCGAGGACGAGCAGGACGTCCCCCGCGGCGACGTGGGCCCCCTCCGCGACGCGCACCTCGATCACCTTGCCCGGCATCGGAGGCACCACCGCCACTCCCCCGGGCGGCGCATGCGCTACCGACGCCACGGTGGCCGCGGCCCCCGCGGGTGCGGCGGGACGCGTCACCGGGACCGCCGGCCCCGTACCGGCGCTCCGCTCGACGGAGATCGTCCAGCGCTCGCCGTTCACATCGACCGGACCTGGCGGCGACGCGAAGTGCTCCGGCCAGTTCTCGACGACGACCTTCTCGCCGGCGATCTCGAGCTCGATCTTGAGCGCGGAGACGGAGACGACCTTCACCGGATAGGTCTTTCCGCCGACGGAGACCGACTCGGTCCCCACGGCGATCTCGACCGTCTCGGTCCTACCGTCCCGCGCGATCGCGACGCGCGTCGACCCACCTCCGCTGGGAGTGCTGGTGCGTTCGGCCCGCGTACGCCCACGGCGAGGGTCCTCCGGCGGGTTCAGCGGAGGACCGGGTCACCGGGGGCGCCGGCGGAGTGCGCAGCGCCGTGACGACGCCGAGGGCGGCGGAGGTCAGCACGTCGGAGGTAAGGCCGGAGTCGATCGCGGCGCGGTAGGACTTGTAGACCGCCGGGAACATCGCGTAGGCCAGCGCCTCGGCGGTGTCGGCCGCCGGCACGAACTGCCGGACCTCCTTCAGCATCTTGTCGAACTCCGGAGGCAGGTGGTCCGCAGGGCGGCCGACGATCGCGGGCGCGTTCTCCGTGACCTTGCGCACGAGCTCCGCGTCGATCGGGGCGGGCGGCGTTCCGTAGTAGCCGCGGACGTACTCCCGGACCTCCTGGGTGATCTGCCGGTACCGACCACCGGTGAGCACGTTGAACACCGCCTGGATGCCGACGATCTGGCTCGTGGGGGTCACGAGCGGAGGGTAGCCCAGGTCGGCGCGGACCCGGGGCACCTCCTCCAGCACCTCGTTGAGCCGCTGAAGCGCGTCCTGCTCCTGGAGCTGGGAGAGGAGGTTCGAGAGCATCCCGCCGGGGATCTGGTGCGTCAGGATCAGCGGGTCCGTCTGCAGCGACCGGAGGTTGAGCAGCGGCCGGTAGTGGTCCAGCACGCCGCGGAAGTGCTCCGCGAGGCCGGCGAGCGCCTCCAGGTCGAGGCCGGGGTCGAACGGCGTCCCCCGCATCGCCCCGACGAGGGCCTCGGTCGGCGGCTGGGACGCGCCGCCCGCGAACGGCGAGAGCGCCGAGTCGACGGCGGTCGCGCCGGCCTCGGCCGCGGCGAGGCACGTCATCGCCGACATGCCGCTCGTCGAGTGCGTGTGGACGACGACCGGAAGGCCGACCTCCTTCACGAGCCCGCGGACGAGCGCGGCCCCTTCGCCGGGGGGCAGGAAGCCCGCCATGTCCTTGATGCACAGCTCGTCGGCACCGAGCTCGGCGAGCCGCTTTCCGAGCGCGACGAACCCCTCGAGGGTGTGGACCGGCGACTGCGTGTAGCAGATCGTCCCTTGCGCCGTGGCGCCCGCGCGCTTCACCGCGTCGAGGGCGACCTCCATGTTCCGAGGGTCGTTGAGCGCGTCGAACACGCGGAAGATGTCGATGCCCCGGTCCGCCGCCTCCTGGACGAACTTCCGCACGACGTCGTCTGGATAGTGCCGGTACCCGACCAGGTTCTGCCCGCGCAGCAGCATCTGGAGCGGCGTGTTCGGCATCCGGCGCTTCAGCTGGTCGAGCCGCTCCCAGGGGCTCTCGCGCAGGAACCGCAGCGCGACGTCGAACGTCGCTCCGCCCCAGACCTCGAGGGAGTGGTAGCCGATCGCGTCGAGCCGCTCCGCGACCGGCAGCATGTCGCGGGTGCGCATCCGCGTCGCGATCAGCGACTGGTGCCCGTCCCGCAGGACCGTCTCGGTGATCCCGACCATCGGACGCGGGCCTACAGCGGGATGTTGCCGTGCTTGCGGCCCGGTCGGTCGTCGCGCTTCCCGGCGAGGATCCGGAGGCCGTCCACGAGGCGCGCGCGCGTGGCCGCCGGATCGATGACGTCGTCGATGTAGCCTCGCTCCGCGGCGAGGTACGGGTTCAGGAACTCGCGACGGTAGTTCGCGACGAGCTCGGCGCGCGTCTTCTCGCGCGCCGCGGCGTCGCCCTCCTCGAGCTCCCGCCGGAACAGGATGTTCACTGCTCCGTCCGCGCCCATGACCGCGATCTCCGCGGTCGGCCAGGCGAGGTTCAGGTCGCCGCCGAGATGCTTCGAGCACATCACGTCGTAGGCGCCGCCGTACGCCTTCCGGAGGATCACCGTGAGCAGCGGCACGGTCGCCTCGGCGTAGGCGTAGAGGAGCTTCGCGCCGTGGCGGATGATCCCCCCGTGCTCCTGGGCGGTGCCGGGGAGGAACCCGGGCACGTCGACGAGCGTCACGAGCGGGAGGTTGAACGCGTCGCAGAACCGGACGAACCGGGCGCCCTTCACCGAGGCGTTGATGTCGAGCGTACCGGCGAGCACCGACGGGTTGTTCGCGACGACCCCGATCGACCGCCCGTCGAGCCGCGCGAGGCCGACGACGAGGTTCTGGGCCCAACCGGCGTGCACCTCGAGGAAGGAGTCGACGTCGACCGCCCGATGGATCACCTGGTGGACATCGTACGGCGCGTTCGCGTCTTCCGGGACCGTGGAGACGAGCTCGTGGGCCGCCGAGTCCGGCGGCGCGGCCGCCGGAGCGCTGGGCGGGTCCTCCAGGTTGTTCAAGGGCAGGTAGGAGAGGAGGCGCCGCGCGAGCTGGAGCGCGTCGCGGTCGGAGGCGGCGGTGAAGTGCGACACGCCGGAGAGCTCGGCATGGGCGTCGGCCCCGCCGAGCGCCTCCATGGTGACCTCCTCGCCGGTCACCGCGCGGACCACGTCGGGGCCGGTGATGAACATCTGACCGGTGCCCTCCGACATGATCAC
>JASHYV010000089.1 GCA_030064695.1 Thermoplasmata archaeon | reverse complement strand
CTCCCGGGGGGTTCGGTGGAGGAGGGGGAGGATCTCGAGGAGGCGCTGCGGCGCGAGATCCGCGAGGAGACCGGGCTCTCGATCGTCGTGGGCCGGCCGTTCTACGCGTCCAGCTTCGAGACGGACAGCGCGGGAGGCGGACGGGTCCGCGTGGTGGCGATCGAGTACCTGTGCGCCGCCCGCTCCCGGGGACCGGTCCAGGTGCGGCCCTCCGAGCACGACGCGTTCCTCTGGGCCGACCGGGCCCTGTCGACGCGGCAGCCGCTCGTCCCCGGGTTCGTGCGCGTCGTCCCGGAGGCGTTCCGGCTCCACGAGCTCGGGGTGGGATGACGGTCCGGCGGACCCCGTTCGATCGGATCGTCTGCGGCGACGCCCAGGCGACGCTCGACCGGCTGCCGGCCGAGAGCGTCCACCTCGCGATCACCTCGCCGCCGTACAACCTCGGCGTGCCGTACCGGGGCTACACGGACCGCCGGGACCCGGAGGCGTACCTCGCGTGGCTCAAGGAGGTCTGGCGGTCGCTGCACCGCGTGCTGGTGCCGGGCGGGCGGTTCGTCCTCAACGTCGCCCCGACCTCGATCAAGGACTTCCGCCCGATCCACCACGACCTCTCGCGCGACCTCCGGGAGCTCGGCTACATCATGCGCACCGAGATCATCTGGTACAAGCAGACGATGGGCCGCCGGACGGCGTGGGGGAGCTGGCGGAGCCCGTCGAACCCCCACATCGTCCCGTCGTGGGAGTACGTGCTCGTCTTCTCGAAGGGGCAATGGCGGCTCCCCGGAGACCGGGCGGCAATCGACATCACGGCGAAGGAGTTCGAGACCATCTCGGACGGCTTCTGGCAGATCCCGCCCGAGCGCCGGCGCGAGGGCCACCCGGCGCCCTTTCCCGAAGCGCTCATCGAACGGCTCGTGAAGTTCTACAGCTACCGTCGCAACGTCGTGGTCGACATGTTCGGCGGGACCGGCACCGTGGCGGCGGTCGCGCGGCACCTGGGTCGGCACTACCTGCAGATCGACACGTCGCCCGAGTACTGCGCCCTCGCCCGTAGAAGGGTGCGGGCGGCCACCCCGCCCCCGGGCATCGCGATCCCGCCGCCCGCGGCCGGGACCGAACTGCCGACCGCGGTCTAGGCGAGACGCGCGGTCGGGCGGATCCGCATCACGCGACGGGCCAAGCGGCGCGAGACCAGGTAGCCCGCGCCGTAGCCGGCGGCGCCCCAGACGTCGAGCGTCAGCGCGCGCTCGCGCGGATGGTCGTTCAGGTAGCGCAGGTACTGGGCGGAGAGGGCCGCGACCGCACGCCGGGGAACGTCCTGCGCGACCGACTCGACGATCCGGCCCCCGTGGTAGAGCCGGTCGTAGTGGTCGCCCTCGCCCCGGAGCCAGCGGGCGAACTGCGGGTGCTGGGTGGCCGCGGCGTACTCGCCCAGGGATCGGTACTCCTCGGCGGCCACCCGGAGCCACGGAATGCGGTGCGTCACGTTGAGGTCATAGAACCGGAACCGCGTGAGGCGCGCGGGATCGAGCAGGATCGAGTGCGGCCCGAGCGCCGCCAGGATGTACATCGCCGAGTCGGGCAGCTGCACCGTGCGCAGCCGCTCCCCGTTCGCGCCGGCGAGGAGCTCGCGTCGGACCACGATCGTGCTCGAGTTGAACGACCCGTGCCCGCGGGCCAGGCCCAGGTCGAGCCGCGCGGCCTCGTCCTCGGCTCCGAGGAGCACGGGGCCCGGAGCGTCCAGGGCCGGGTCGAGTTCGTGCCCGCGCCAGCGAGCCTCCGGGACGGGGGCTCCGGCCCGGTCGATCACCCGGACCCGGTTGCGGTAGTAGACGATCTCCGGGTGCTCCGCGAAGGCCGCGAGCACGCGCTCGAGCCGATCCGGCTCGTACTCGTCGTCGTCGTCGAGGAAGGCGACGAGCGGAGCCTCGGACGCGCCGACGGCGCGGAGCATCCAGCTGCCGATCTTGGGGTCGCTGTCGCGGAGCGTGACCACGCGCTCCTGCGCGAGCCGCGCGTCGAGCGCCTCGTCCGCGAAGTTCTTGGTCACGACGATCTCGAACCGGTCGCGGGAGAGCGTCTGGCGGAGGACCGAATCGACGGCGGCGCCCAGGAACTCGCGCCGGTCGTAGGCGCCGATCACCACCGCGATCTCGGGACGCGAGCCTATCGCTACGCTCCGGCCTCGAGCGGGGCGGCGGAGCGGGCCGAGGTCACGGCGCCGGGAAGAAGCCGACGGGCGAGCTCGCTCGAGGCGAGGTCGAGGAGCGGCTCCAGGTTCACGGTGTCGGCCCGGTTGTACCGGACGAGACGGTCGAGCGCGGCGCGGCTCCCCCTCCGGTACTCCTGCCAGAGGCGGACCGCATCTAGGCCGCTCACGCCCTCCACGCCGGTCCGGTCCCCGATCCCGAGCCGCTCCTCGATCCGCTTGAGACCGCCGGCGTGGCCGAGGCGGTAGAGCAGGAAGCGGAGGTCGATGTGCAGCGGCGGGTCGGCCAGGTGCGGGAAGGCGGCCTGCAGGAACGGCACGTCGAACCGGCGTCCGTTGAACGTGACCCAGACCGGGAACCGACGCAGGTACGCGGGCAGTTCCTCCAAGTCCTCGCCGGCGATGAACGTGCGCGTCGACCCGGCGCCGTGGACGGTCACCACCGTGACGATCCCGGCATAGGGCGAGAGCCCCGTCGTCTCGATGTCGAGGAAGGCGCTCTGGGGCCGGAACTCGGGGTCGACGCGCCAGGCCTCGCCGTCGGGGAGGCGCCGACCGAAGTACTCGGCGTCCCGCTCGGCGAGCGCGCGCTCGCTCGCCGCGACCTCGCGGGCGAGGCGCTCCGTCTGCGGCGAAGCGAGTCCGAGCGACCCCGCGCGGGCGGCGAGCTCCGTCCAGTCGGTGACGCCGGCCCGCCAGAGTCCGGCCTCGGTCACCCGGCCCACGCCGGGCAGATGGACGAACGTGGAGCGCAGCACGGCGGCGGGACCGGGTCCCGCGCTTTAGCCCTTCGTCGGGCCGCTCACGGCTTCGGGTCGGCGGAGTCGACCGGCAGCGGGCCGATCGGCGCGACCAGCGCCTTCACCGCCTGCCAGAACTTCGGGACCTCGGCGCGCGGGAGCCGGCCCCCGTAGATCGGGGCCCGGCACTCCGCCTCCAGGAGCTCGGGGTCGTCGGCGTCCCAGACGAGCCGGACCGTCCAGTCCGGGTGGTCCTCCTCGTAGGTGAAGACGCGCTTCCGCGGGTCCGTCGGGACCGGGTTGCGCGCCAGGATCTCGAGCGGTGGGTCGGCCGGGGGCGGGGGCCCCGGCGTGAGCTGGATCGGCGCCTCGCCGGGCGGGAGCTTGAGCCGGATCCACGCGACGACCGGCCAGCGGCTCCGCGCGACCCCGAGGCTCGGCACGGAGCACCGAGGCGGGGCCGGGGATTTACGCTAGCGGGAGCCGGTCGGCCCGGGACCGATCTTCGGGGAAAAATAGGGTCACACGCGTTCTGCGTAACTGTCAAGTCAGACCAGGTAACGTAGCTGCGGACGTTAGTGGCCGCGGGCTGAGCGGATCGCCCGAGGGCTTTCCGCGTACACCCCGGCTCTATCGAGCTCGTCTTCTACGAATGTCCTTCTAGGTCTCTCGTTTTCGAGGGGGTTTCGGGCTTAGATGCTTTCAGCCCTTATCCCGTAGCGCGTGGCTGCTCAGCGATGCCCTGCCGGACAACTGATGGACTAGAGGCGCCGATTCCCCGTTCCTCTCGTACTGTGGGAACCTTCTCGTCAGAGACCCTTGCACTTCCGCCAAAAAGCAACACACCTGTCTCGCGACG
>JASHYV010000088.1 GCA_030064695.1 Thermoplasmata archaeon | reverse complement strand
AGGTCGAAATACCAACCATATTCGGGATGCCAGGCCAGGTTGGTCTGCGTGCACGAGCCGCCCGAGCAGCCGATCGCGGCCGCCGTGCCATACACGCTGTTGCACGGGGTGTTGGTCACGTCCCAGCCGAGGCACGTGCCGGCCTGCGATAGCGCGCCGCCCAGGACCAGCGGGACGGAGTCCGTCCCCGCCGCGGCCAGCAGGATGCCGACCACGAGGAGCACGACGAGCCAGCGGCGCGACCGGGCCACCCGGATCCGACCGGTCAGGTTGGACGTGAGCACGATCGCCGCTGCGAAGGCGAAAACGGCCGTCCCGACGCAGAGACCGAGCACCGTCCACCAGTAGTTCGACAGGAGCGCGGTCCCGTTCCCGACGTTGTACGGGAACACCGTGGGGGCGCAGATGTTCGCCCCGGAGGAGTAGTAGTACGTGCACGAGCTCGTGTAGCCGGACGGACCGGGCACGTAGTGGGTGTTGTACGTCACCTTGAAGTCCGGCTCGGGCAGGGTGCCCGCGACGCTGTACCAGCTGGTCGACGTGGCGATCGCGGCCAGCAGGGCCGCGAGCCCGATCATCACCACGACGAGCGTGATCCGAGCGGGGATGCGTCCCGCCCTCATCGGTGGCGCGGTCATCGCTTCCGGGCCGCCGTCCGCACCCGGGTCCCCTCTCCCTCCCTCGGCGCCCGCATCGGAACGCGTCGAGAGCCGGGTTCGGGGCTTAAGGCTAGTTCTCGCCCGGCCCTCTCGGCGGAACCGGCCCGTCAACTATGATAGGGGTGCCGCGCTACCCGGGCGATGCAGTCGGGCGCTCCGGCGTCCTCGCGACCCCGCACCGAACCCCTCTCGGCCGTGGAGGTCGCCACCGCCGCGCTGGCCCGAGGGGATTACCCGGGGGCGGTCCGGGCGGCGTTTCCACTCGTCGTGCAGGACGTCGAGGAGGCGTTCGGCCGGCCGTTCCCCCGGCACTGGACGGATCGCGACATCATCGTGCACGGACTGCGTCCGGACTCGGGGAACCTCCCGTCCCTGATGCTCGATCTCTACCTGCTCTACGAGCCCGTGCGGTACGGGGATCCGAGGGAGCCGGGCTCGGGCGACCTGGCCGGCGCCCTGCAGCGACTCTACACCGACTCCGTGTTGGCCCGGTGGAAGGCGTCCAACCCCCCCGGCTCGCGGGCGTTCTCCGTCGCGCGACGAGCGACCGTGCAGGTGTACCCGACGGAAGGAGCGAAGTCGCAGTGACGGGTCTCCTCTTCGCCAACGTCAACGCGACGTGGACGTACGGCGTGCCGTTCGCCCTCTTGGCCACGGGGGCGGGCCTCTGGTTCGCGCTCGGCTTCGACCGATCGCCTCCCGTGCTCGAGACCGTGCCTCCGGACCGAAGCTGGGCCAAGAGCCCCCTGGACCGCGTGGATGTCGGACTGCGGGAGGGTCGGCTCCTGCCGGTGATCCGGGGGCTCCGGGAGCGGATCTCTGGCGCCCTGGCGGAGCGGTACCAGATCAGCGCCCGGGCGCCCCCGATGATGTGGAACTCCCCGGGCCGCCTCGCCGCCCCGGCGGTCGCCCTGTTGAAGGCCGACCGGGAGCTCCGCACCGCGGAAGTGTACGCGGCGCGGGTCGAACGACCCGAGGGGGAGGACTTCGTGACCCGGTGGCGCGCTCCCGCCTGGCGGGAGACGGCGCGTGCCCGGATCCAGTCGGCGCTCTCGCTCGCCCTCCCCGCGCTCGGGCTCGGGACGGAGGCGACTGCGTGAGCGCCACCGGTTCGACGACGCCTGCAGCATCGTCGCCGGCGCGCCCCTCCGAAGGCGTCCCTACGACGGCCGGCTCCCCGCCGATCGCGCCGAGCTCCCCTCGCGCGATCAACCCCCTTCTCGCGCGGCTGCAGGGAGCAATCGGGGCGAACGTCATCGGGTACGACGACGCGATCGAGGCGCTCGCGATCGCCCTCTCGTGCGACGGGCACGTACTCCTCGAAGGGCTGCCGGGGCTCGCGAAGACGTACCTCGTCCGCTCGTTCGCGCGCGCGCTGGACCTCTCGTTCCGTCGGATCCAGTTCACGCCCGACATGCTCCCGCTGGACATCATCGGGAACGTCGTGCTGAACGCGAAGACCCACGACTTCGAGTTCCGGCCCGGACCGGTCTTCTGCAACGTGCTCCTCGCCGATGAGATCAACCGGGCGCCGCCGAAGGTCCAGTCGGCCCTGCTCGAGGCGATGCAGGAGTTCCAGGTCACCGTCGACGGCCGCTCCTATCCGCTCCCCCGCCCGTTCCTGGTCATCGCGACGCAGAACCCGCTCGACCAGGAGGGCACCTACCCGCTGCCCGAGTCCCAGCTGGACCGGTTCCTCTTCCGCCAGGTGCTCCAGTATCCCGGCCGGGATGACGAGATCCGCATCCTCGCGACGCAGGAGGCGGAGCGGGACCGGGAGGTGACCCCGCGCATCGTGAGCCCGACCGAGGTCGACGGGCTCCGGGCGCAGCATCGGGAGACGTTCGTCAACCCGGACCTCCTCGACTACATCGCCGAGGTGATCCGGGCGACGCGCTCCGATCCGC
>JASHYV010000087.1 GCA_030064695.1 Thermoplasmata archaeon | reverse complement strand
TCGGCGGCGCTGGCGAGCACGATCGCGCGCACCTCGGGGTCGGCCTCCGCCTCGTGGAGTCGTTCCACGATGCGGCCGAGGACGGCGGAGGAGAGCACGTTGACCGGCGGATGGTCGATCGTGAGCACCAGGACCGCGCCCCGTCGGTCCCACCGAACGTACTCCGGGGACGACGGGTCCGGCATGGCGCCGCGACCTGTGCCGCCCTATTTATGGGCGGCGGCATCGGGGGCCGTGCTCGAGGTGGTCGCCGACTGGTACGGCGTCTCCCTGCTGGAGAACGGACGGGCGGTCCGCACGCTCCGGGCTCCGGAGGATCCGGCCAGCCTCGGCCAGCGTGCCGAGCTGCGCCATCGCGGCGAGCTGACTCCGGAAGAGACGGCCCTGCTCGCCGAGCCCGACCGTCGGGCGTGGGTCACCTCCGACCGCCGGCTCGCCGCGCACGGTCTCACGTTCCGACTCGGACGACGCGGGGTGGAGCCGGCCGGAACGCGTCCGGACTGGCGGTCGCTGCGCGCCGCGCTGCTCGAGCAGGGAACTCGGGCGCTCGCCGCGGCCTGGGACCCGTCGATCCACGTCGAGGAGGCCGTGCGCGCCGCGAGCGATCTCGATCGGGTCCAGAACCTCGTCGGCGAGCGGCTCGGCAGCTGGGCGTCGCGGGACGCGCCGGGGATCGACCCCGGCGACCACGCACGGGCGGTACGCTCGGTGCTGGAGGGCGAGGGGGCATCGCCGCTCGCCCCGCCCGATCCCGGACTCGCCGCGGCGCGACGCCAGCTCGCCGAGCTCTACCGCACCGTGGAGGCCACGCACCGGGCCCTCTCGGACGCGGTCTCGGCAGCGATGCCCGCGCGCACCCCGAACCTGAACGCGCTGCTCGGCCCCGAGCTCGCGGCGAAGCTGCTCGCGCAGGCCGGCGGACTCGACCGGCTCGCTCGTCTGCCGTCCAGCACGATCCAGGTCCTGGGGGCGGAGAAGGCGTTCTTCGAGCATCTGCGGGGACGCGCGCCTCCGCCCCGCCACGGGCTCCTGTTCCTCCACGCCGCGATCCAGTCGGCGCCGAAGGGCGAACGCGGCAAGCTCGCCCGGACGCTGGCCGGCAAGGCCGCGATCGCCGCCCGGCGGGACCGGGTCGGCTCGCCCGTCGACGCGAGCCTGGCGGCCGCGTTCGACCGACGTCGCTCGCAGCTCAAGGCCCGCCGGGGCGTCGCGCCCCGTCGCCGCCGGACCCGCTCAGGGTAGCCACTTCACGGTGCAGCCGGCGACGCTGACCCCCGCGGGGGCGACCTTCTGCCCCGCGAGCGCCTGATCGAGGGCGCGCTCCAAGTACCGTTCGGTCACCTGCTCGGGGTGCTGGTGGTCGTTGTCGATGCGACCCTGGAAGAGCAGCTTCCGGCTCGCGTCGAACAGCATCGGGTGCGGGGTCACCTGGGCGCCGTAGGCGTGGGCGACCGCCTGGCTCTCGTCCTGGAGGTAGGGGAACGGGTACGCGTGATCGTGCGCGCGGCGGACCATCCCCTCGAAGCGGTCCTCGGGATAGGCGCGCGCGTCGTTCGAGTTGATCAGCACGAACCCCACGCCCTTCGGCCCGTACTTCTTCGCGATCTCGATCATCCGACCCTCCCACGCCTGGACGTAGGGGCAGTGGTTGCACCAGAACGTCACCACCAGGAGCGGGTGCTCGGCAAAATCCCCGAGCCGGTACGTTCGCCCGTCGACCGCGGGCAGTGAGAAGTCCGGCGCCGCGTCTCCCGGATGGAGGGAGAACTCGTTCCGTTCGGCCATGCGGCAACGACCCGGCCCGCGCTCTTAGCCTTTAGAGGGCGGACGCCCCTGTCGGTCCCGGGGGATTGGAGTGACCGATCACGCGCTGGCCGCCTTCGAGGTCCACGTGGACCCCCACCAGACCACGGAGGAAGCGCTCGCCGCGGACGAGGCGAGCCTGCGGGCCGGCCGCCCGCTCGCCCGCGTGGCCGTGATCTCGGACCTCGCGGTCTCGGTGGGCGTCGGGGTCGCCGCCGACCGGCCCTACCTCGGCCGGCTCCGGGCCCACCGGGTCCCCGTCCTGCGCCGCGTGTCGGGGGGCTCGGCCGTCCTGCACGCCCCGGGCGACCTCGTCTGGTCGATCGCGCTCCCGCGGAGCGACCCCCGCGTCGGTCGGGACTTCGTTCACGCGTACGGGCGGCTGGGCGAGCCGGTCGTCCGGGCGCTCGCGGAGGTCGGCGTCGCCGCGGCCTGGACCGCCCCCCTCGGGCTCGTCGAAGAATACTGCGTCCTCAGCAGCCGGGGCTGCGTGCTCGCCGCCGACGGCCGGGTGCTCGGAGGCGCCGCCCAGCACGCGACGGGGACCGGGCTGCTCCATCATGGCGTCCTCGCCCGGTCCGTCGACGCACCGCGGCTCGCGGAGTGGTTCCAGCTCGATCGGGCGACGGTGGCCCACCTCGCGGGCTGGACCGAGGCGAAGCCGGGGGTCGACAGCGAGGCGCTCGCCGCAGCGCTCGGCCGCACGTTGGCCGCCGGCGTGGCGCCGTCGTAGGGCCGGCTCACTTCGGACGCGCGGCCCACAGGCGCTCGGCCGCTTCCTCGGCCGCCGCGCGGACGGAGGCCCAGTCCGCCCGGACCAGGCGGCGCCCCCGGACGACGGGCGCGCCGTCGACGAACACCGAGTCGATCGCCTCCTCGGA
This sequence comes from Thermoplasmata archaeon, assembly GCA_030064695.1. The sequence continues at coordinate 3,155 of JASHYV010000087.1, read as the reverse complement.
GGCCGAGTAGGCGAGGTGGGAGACGATCGCTTCGGGCCGGGCGGGGAGCAGCGTCGGATGGTCGAGCCGGACCAGGGAGAAGTCCGCGCGCTTGCCCACCTCGATCGACCCGATCTCCCGCTCCGCGTGCAGGGCCCGGGCGCCGTCGATCGTCGCGAGGTCGAGGAGCTCCTGGGCGCGCAGCGCCGTCGCGTCCCAGCGCTGGTTCTTATGGACCAGCCCCGCGAGGTGCATCTCGCGCAGCATCGAGAGGGAGTTGTTCGACGCCACCGAATCGGTGCCGAGCCCGACGGTCACGCCGGCGGCCCGCAGCTCGACCACGGGCGCCACGCCGCCGGAGGCGAGCTTCAGGTTCGAGCTCGCGCAGTGGGCGACGGCCACCTCGCGCCGGCCGAGGAGCTGGATCTCCTCGCCCGTCAGCCAGACGGCATGGGCCGCGACCTGGCGCGGACCGAGGAAGCCGATCGAGTCGAGCCAGACGACCGGGCGCTTCCCGTACTTCGCCTCGTGCTCGTGGACCTCGCGTCGCGTCTCCGACAGGTGGTAATGCACGAGCGTCGCAGCCTCCTCCGCGAGGGCGCGGGCGCCGAGCCACGTGGCCTCGGTGCAGACGTAGACGCCCTGCGGCGCGACCAGCGGCGCGATCCGGGGTCGGCCCTTCCATCGCTGGACGAACGACCGGGCGTTGTCGAGCGGGCGGCCGTGCTGCGTGGTGAGCTCGGGATCGAGCACCGCCCAGCCGAGATAGCCGCGCGCCCCCAGCGCGTCGACGGCCCGCGCGATCGCGTCCTCGAAATAGTAGAGGTCGAGGAACGTCGTGGTGCCGCCGAGGAGCATCTCGGCGACGCCGGCCCGGGCCCCGGCCTCGACGTCCGCTTCCGTCCGGTGGGCGTCGACGGCGAAGAGCACCTCGAGGAAGCCGGCGAGCTCCCGATCGTCGGCGATCGCGCGGAGCGGCGCCATCGCGACGTGGGTGTGCAGGTTCACGAACCCCGGCACGAGCGCGAACCCGTGCCCGTCGATCACCTCGGCGCCCTCGCGCGGCGCGTGCGGGCCCACGTGGACGAAGCGGCCGTCCTCGATCCGGACGTCGGCGCGGAACACCCGACGCGCCGCGTCCTGCGCGACCACGAGCGCGTCGGCGACAACGAGGGGCGGCGCGGCCTCGGGGCCGGTCACGGAGCGGTCAGGGGGTCTCGCGAATAAGCCGTTCGGCGTCCGCGCGGCGGTTCACGTCCTGCGGCGGAAGCTCCGGGAGGTCGGAGAGGCCCTCCTCCGTCCGGCCCTCGTAGGCGTGGACTCCGTGCAAGAGGCGCCGGACCCACGGCCGGGAGAAGACGACGGCGATCGGGACGAGCGCGAGCACCACGAGGATCACGTCGACCCAGAGTCCGGGGACCCAACCCGCGCTCGGCATGCCGAGGATCGTCGCCGCGGTGTTCGGGATCAGCACGACCGCGCTCACGAGCGCGAGGACGAAGGCGAGGTAGGCGACGCCGAGCATCCGGAGGTTGGAGGTGTTCGCGAGCGCGGCGATCCGGTTGGAGACCCGGCCCAGCTCGTTCGCCGAGTTCGCGAGGCGGTTCGACTCGACCGCGTTCCGGATCCCGATCAGGTCCCGGACGGCCTGCGCGAGCCCGTTCGACAGCTCCTCCAGATGCGCGACCTCGCTCCGGATCGTGGGGAGCGCCCGGTCGAGGCCGGGGAAGCCGAGCCCGAGGGGACCCTCGAGCTCCGCCGCCACGACCGCGAGGCGCACCACATGCTTCCGCGCGAGGGCGAGCTCCCGCTGCACGGCGGCGAGCTCGGGGATCGGTGGCGCGTCGGCGCGGGCCTCGAGCTGATCGACCCGGGTGCCGAGCGATTCCAGCCGCTCGACGTACGAGCGCGACGCGGACTGGACCAAGTCGACCGCCGAGGCGGTCGGCCCCGTGAGACCCAGGGAGCTGCTCAGCAGGCTGGCCGGCGGCGCGACGCCCAGCGGCCGGACGCCCGCCGGGTCGATCCAGAGGGCGTGCCAGGTCGCCGCGCCGTCGTCGGCGAGCGTGGCGAGCGTGACCAGGGTGCCCGCACTGCCGCGGAGCACGGAGCGACGGCCGGGTTCGGTCCCCGCGGCCCCGACGGCGCGGAGGGCCTCGGGGATGCTCGAGATCGAGGCCGGAGCCGCCACGGCACGTCCACCGCTAGATGTCGAGGTTCGCGACCTCGACGGCGTGCTCCTGGATGTACTGCCGCCGCGGCTCGACCTCTTCGCCCATCAGGATCTGGAACAGCTCGTTGGCCCGGCCGGCGTCCTCGACGGTCACCTTGAGGAGCGTCCGGCTCCCCGGCCGCATCGTCGTCTCGGCGAGCTGTCCCGCGTTCATCTCGCCGAGCCCCTTGTACCGCTGGATCGTGACGCCCTTCATGCCGCCGAACTCCTCGAGCGCCCGGTCGCGCTCCTCGTCGGAGTAGGCCCAGACGAACTTCGCGCCCTTCGCGAGGCGGTAGAGCGGCGCCTGGGCGATGTAGACGTGGCCCTCGGTGATCAGGCTGGGCATCTTCCGATAGAACAACGTGAGCAGCAGGGTCCGGATGTGCGAACCATCGACGTCGGCGTCGGTCATCAGGATGATCTTGTGGTAGCGGAGCCGCGCGAGGTCGATCTCGTCCCCGACGCCGATCCCGATGGCGGTGATGAGCGCCCGGATCTCCTCGTTCTGGAGCATCTTGTCGAGCCGCGCCTTCTCGACGTTGAGGATCTTGCCGCGGAGCGGGAGGATCGCCTGGAACTCCCGGTCCCGGCCCTGCTTCGCGGTGCCGCCCGCGCTGTCGCCCTCGACCAGGAACAGCTCGCATTGGGCGGCGTCCCTCGAGTGGCAGTCGGCGAGCTTCCCGGGCAGGCCGCCGCCCTCGAGCAGGCCCTTGCGTCGCGTGAGCTCCCGGGCCTTGCGCGCGGCCTCGCGGGCCTGGGCGGCCTGCACGGCCTTCGAGATCAGCGTCTGCGCGTTGCCCGGGTGCTCCTCGAGGTACTCCGCGAGCTTCTCGTTGACCGCGCTCTCGACCTGGCCCTTCACCTCGGAGTTGCCGAGCCGGGCCTTGGTCTGGCCCTCGAACTGCGGCTCGAGGACCTTCACGGAGAGGACGGCGGTGAGCCCCTCCCGGACGTCCTCCCC
>JASHYV010000086.1 GCA_030064695.1 Thermoplasmata archaeon | reverse complement strand
CGAGGTGTTCGTCTTGGACTCGGGAGGGACGAGCGTCGACGTCATTTCGGACTCGACGAACACGGTGGTGGCAGCGGTGGCCGTGGGCACCCCCGGCTTCTTCCCGGATGGCATGGCATTCGATTCGGGGAAGGACGAGGTGTTCGTGTCGAACTTCGGAGGTACCTCGGTCAGCGTCATCTCGGGCGTCAGCAACTCGCTCGTGGGGAGCGTCCGCACCGGCCCCGATCCCGAGGGCCTGACGTATGACCCCGCTCAGGACGACGTATACTTGGAGAGCGTGGTCGGGGGTCCCAACGAAAGCACGGGCCGGAACGTCAGCGTCATTTCCGACCAGACCGACCGAATCGTGGCCTCGATTCCGGAACCGGGCGGAACCAACGGCGCCGGTTACGACCCGGGCCTGAGCGAGCTGTTCGTGCCGACGTATCCGGATGAGGTCGACGTGATTTCGACTCTAAATAACTCCATCATCGAGACGATCACGGTGGGGACGGTGCCTCCGACGTACGAGGCTACCTTCACCGAAACCGGCCTGACTCCCGGTGCGACGTGGAGCGTGGGCCAGGTCTCTTGCGCGGAATGCTCGCCCTCCATATGGACTTCGTCCACGGCCGAGTCCCTGCCCATCACGGAGCTCGACAACGGGACGTACGATTATCTGATTTGGGCCGACGAATCCGGAGTCAGCCCGATACTGCCGTTCGGTCAGTTCAGGATCGACGGCGCAAACGTGACCGTCGCCGTGACGTTCGTCTCCGCGTACACGGCCTCGTTCTGGGCCACTGGACTGTCGAGTCAGGCGGGTTGGTCCGTCACGCTGGACGGCTACGTCGAGCTATCGAACGGGAGCCGGGCCGGTCCATTTCTCGAGACTCACGACTCCTCCACCTATGGGCCGTCCCTCCTCACGTTCGACCTGCCGAACGGGACCTTCGCCTACACGGCGTCCGCGCCCGGTTACCTCTCGATTTCTGGATCCCTCGACGTACGGGGGAACGAGCCACCGCCGATCACGGTCTCGTTTGTCATGTCGGAGAGCGGCCTGATTCTGGGCCTACCCTGGTGGGCATGGGCGGTCATTGCCGCCGGCTTGATCGGGGCAACCGTCGCAACCGTCGTTCGAAGACGGCGTGGGCGACCCAGCGACCGAGCGAGCGCGGATCCCCCGTCCCAGCGACCGGGTTAGCGACCGCAGAGCACCCATTCAGCGGGGGGTACCCGTCGCATCCCCCCCGCCTTCGATCCCGAGCGCTCTATTGAGCCTCGTCCGAGTGGCGCGGCTCCCGCGCGACCGAGGTCAAAGTCCCGGCGCCGGTAGCCGCGATCCCGCAGACGCCCAGCCGGGACCATGAAGTCCCGATCGTCCGGCTCTCCGGGCAGGACCTATGGGCCAGAACCTATCGACGCTCGTAGGCGAACGCAATGTTCGCGCGCGCGAGCTTCTCGAACGCGCGCCGGCGCCGGCGGAGCATGTACGAGTTGAACAGCAGCATCTCGAGCGGGTCCCACATCATGATCCAGACGATCGTGATGAACACGAGGTAGGTGAGCGCCTCGAGGTAGCTCTCCCCGGTGCCGCGACCGAGCTGCGTGTAGAAGAGACCGGCGATGAGGAGGGCGGCGACGATGAGCGGGATCGCGTACCGGAGCGAGCCGAACCCCTCGGCCCGGTTCACGCGGAGATCGAGCGCGGCGAGCTCCGCCTCGCCGGCGAAGTAGCGGTGGATCGCTTCCCGGGCCCGGGCCTCGTCGTCCGGCGCGAGCGGAGCCTGGTCGAGCGTGATCGCCAGCTCGAGGGCCGGGTGCCGGAGCTGCTCCCGGGTCGAGTCGAACAGGAACCGGGCCACCGACGCCTCCACCACCGGTGGGGTGTGCGGGTACGCCGGATTGGCAGTGACGTCGAGCAGCGCGGCGAGATCGCGCAGGTGGATCTGGATCCTCCCCGGCTCCTGGCGGAGCGACGGAACGAGCGCTCCCGACGGCGCCGCGGTGCCCATCGCGAGCGGCAGTCCGCGCCGATTATTACGGCCACGTTCGAGGCTCCCGGCCGGCCGCCCGTCCGACCAAAGGGTTTTACGCCACGGCGCACATCGTACGGCTCCGGAGGTTGCTCCGGTCCGCGGGCGCGTACGCGTGCGCGAAGGGCTCTCGGCGTTCTACGATCCCCAGGCCTCGCCGTACTACTACGAGGCGCAGCGGTGGCTGCGGGACGAGGCGGCGCCCCATCCACGGGTCGGTCGGGGGGCGGTCGCCATCGCCGTCGCCGGCCTCCTGCTGCTCGGGTTCGTGGCCGCGGACGCCAGCGCCTACTTCTCGCTGCCCACCAAGGTGACGATCACCGAGGTCCAGTGGTACGTCGCGAACTACAGCCTCGGTAACCAGTCCGGGTTCTCGGTGCTGAGCGGGCACGCCTTCACCGAGGACGCGGTCTGCGAGATCTTCTGCGTCGCCTTCACCGGCGCGATCGTGGACTCCCCGTTCGTGCTGGAGAACGCGACCTTCGCCTACCCGTGGTTCGAATATGCGAACCTGACCATCCGGGCCCCGGACGCCAGCTACTCGGGACCGCTCGAGATCCACTTCGAGGTCTGACGCGGGGCGTTTCGCCCTCCCCCGAATGGGAGGTAAAAGGAGCGCCGCCTTCGCGGGGCGGTGACGGACGCGCCCACCCAAGGAGCCCCGCGTGCGACGGGCGGCGACGTCGCCCTCCTCGTCGTGCTGAGCTTCCTCTGGGGCGCCGCCTACATCTTCATCCGCGAGGGGATCGTCCTCGGCGCCTCGCCGATCCTCTTCGCCGCCGTCCGCTACGCCTTCTCCGCCGCCGCCTTCTTCCTGCTCGCCGCCGCGCGCCGGGAGGCGTTCCCGACCCGCCGCGCGCTCACCGTCTCCCTCGCGATCGGCGGCGTGTTCGTGATCGGCCTGTACGGCGGGTTCCTGTACTGGGGCGAGCAGTTCACCACCGGCGGCTACGCCTCGGTCCTTGCCTCGACGGCGCCCATCCTCACCGTGGTGTTCGCGTTCGCGATCCTGCCCGCGGAGCGCCTCTCGCCGCTGGGCCTCGTGGGGGTCCTGCTCGGGTTCGCCGGGGTGATCGTGCTCGTCGTGCCGCAGCTCGAGGGGAGCGCCGTCGGCACGTGGCCCGGCCCGGCGTACGTGGTCGGCGCCTTCGTGTCCGCGGCGATCGGAACGGTGCTCCTCCGCCGCTGGGGCACCGGACCGCAGGGCCTCTGGCAGATCGGCGGACAGTTCGGCGCCGCGGCCCTGCTGCTCGGCGTCGCCGCGCTCGTGCTGCCCGTGCCGGAGGTGCTGCCCTCGTCGACCGGAGTCTGGGCGTCCCTCGCCGCGCTGGTGCTGCTCTCGTCCACCGCCGGCTACTTCGTGTACTTCCGTCTCCACCATCGGGTCGGTCCGATTCTGGCCAACTCGGTTGCCTACCTGGTCCCGCTCGTCGGGATCGGCATCGGGTCGGGGCTGTTCGGCGAGCCGGTGACCGCCTTCGAGATCATCGGGTTCCTCATCGTGATCTCGGGCGTCACGCTCGTGCTGCGCTACCCGCTCCGCCCCGCGGCGAGCGTGCCCGTCGCTTCGAAAACCTAAGTACCTGCGCGGAGTGTCAACGTCGGAGCAGAATGGCGAATTCGTACTCGATGCCCGCGGTGGCGACCGGATGAGCCCGGGCGTCCGCACGGTCTCCCTGCGTACTCCGACGCGCGAGATCGACGTCGATCTCGCCTTCCCGTCGAACGGCACCGCCCGTCACGCCGGGGTCGTGGTCATCCACGAGATCTTCGGCGTCGACGACCACATCCGGGACGTCGCCCGGAGGTTCGCGGAGCAGGGGTACGTCGCCGCCGCCCCCAACCTGTTCACGGGCGAGATCCAGGCGCTGCTCACTCCGGCCAACGTCGGCAAGGCGATGGGCGCGCTGGCCCAGGCGCCGCCCGATCTGCGGCGGAACCCGGAGAAGTTCGCGGAGTTCGCGGCCACCCAGCCGCCCGACCTGCGGCCGGTGCTCGCCGCCTTCGGGAAGGTCTCGAACCCCACGGTCCAGGAAGGCTTCGCGCGCGACCTCCTCGCGGTGGCGGACGACCTTCGGCATCGACCCGAGGTCGACCCGGCCCGGATCGGCTCCGTCGGCTTCTGCTTCGGCGGCGCGATGTCCGCGCGTCTCGCGACCGTCGATCCCCAGCTCCGGGCCGCGGTGATCTTCTACGGGCAGAACCCGCCGCTCGCGGACGTCCCGCGGATCCGGGCCGCGGTGCTCGGACTCTACGGCGGCGAGGACACCGGCATCACCGCCACCGTGCCGGAGCTCGCCGACGCGATGGCGAAGGCCGGCGGCAACTTCGCCTACCACGTCTACCCCGGCGCCCGCCACGCGTTCTTCAACGACACGCGGGCGCACAACTACCACGTGGACAGCGCCGCCGACGCGTGGAAGCGCGTGCTGACGTTCTTCTCCGTGACGCTCGGGCCCGCGCAAGGGCGCTAGGCGCCGTCAGGGTCCCTCCCCATGGTCGAGTACAAGTGGACCGTCCTCTCGAACACCACCCTCGGCGGGCTGCTCGCGTCGCTGGACGGGACGATCCTGCTGATCTCGCTGCCCGTCGTCTTCAAGGGCCTCGGCGTGAACCCGTTCGAGGTCTCGACCTTCCCGCTGCTCATCTGGCTCCTGCTCGGCTACGGGGTCGTCACCGCGACGCTCCTCGTCACGGTCGGCCGGCTCTCGGACATGTGGGGCCGGGCGCGCATGTACAACTTCGGCTTCGCCGTCTTCTCGACCGGCTCGATCCTGCTCTTCCTCGAGCCGTGGACCGGGGCCAACGGGGCCTGGGCGCTGGTCGGCTTCCGGCTCATCCAGGCGGTCGGCGCCTCGTTCCTCTTCGCCAACTCGGCGGCGCTCCTCACCGACGCGTTCCCGCCGGGGGAGCGCGGGAAGGCGATGGGCGTGAACCAGATCGCCTTCATCGGCGGGTCGCTGGTCGGGCTCATCATCGGCGGGATCCTCGCCGGCATCCCCGACCTCCACATCGGCCCGTGGATCCTCCCCACCTGGCGGATCATCTTCCTCGTGAGCGTCCCCATCGGCGTCTTCGGCACCGTCTGGGCGTACGCGAAGCTCAAGGAGATCTCGATCCGCCGCACCGGCCAGAAGGTCGACTACGCCGGCAACCTGACCTTCGGGGTCGGCCTCACGCTCCTCCTCGTCGGGACCACCTACGGCCTCCTGCCCTACGGCGCGTCGACGACGGGCTGGGGCTCGCCGTGGGTCGTCTCCGCCCTCGTGGCCGGCGCGGCGCTGCTCCTCGCCTTCGTGCTGATCGAGCTCCGGGTGAAGGACCCGATGTTCCGCTTGGACCTGTTCCGGGTCCGCTCCTTCTCCGCGGGCGCCTCGGCGGCGCTCTTAGGGTCGCTCGCGCGGGGCGGCCTCATGCTGCTCCTGGTCGTCTGGTTCCAGGGGATCTGGCTCCCGCTCCACGGCTACAGCTTCTCGGAGACGCCGCTCTGGGCGGGGATCATGATGACGCCGATGATCGCGGGCTTCTTGGTCTCCGGCCCGCTCAGCGGGTGGCTCTCGGACCGGCGTGGTCCCCGCCTCCTCTCCACGATCGGCATGTCGATCGGCGCCGCCTCGTTCTTCGCCCTCGCGGCCGTGCCCGTCGACTTCCCGTACTGGGAGGTCGGCGTGATCCTCTTCGCGAGCGGCTGCGGGATGGGGATGTTCGCCGCGCCCAACGCCGCGGCCGTGATGAACTCGGTGCCGCCCGAGAACCGCGGCTCCGCGTCCGGGATGCTCGCGACCCTCCAGAACACCGGCCAGCAGATGTCGCTCGCGATCTTCTTCACGGTGATCATCGTCGGGCTCGCCTCGGGGCTCGGCGGCACCGTCCCCGGCGCCCTCGGCGCGGCCGGCGTGCCGGCCAACGACGCCGCGATCCTGAGCCACGCGATCTCCGGGAACCCCACGGGCGCCCTCTTCGGCACCTTCCTGGGCGAGAACCCGATGGCGCAGCTGCTCGCCCTCGCCGAGACGGCGCCCGGCTGGACGCCGCTCTCGAACGCGACCACCGCGACGCTCCTCGCGCCGCACTTCTTCGCCTCCGTGGTCGAACCCGGGTTCGGTTCCTCGATCTCGACCGCGTTCTTAGTCGCCGGCAGCCTCACGGTGGTCGCGGCGATCATCTCGGCGCTGCGCGGGCAGCCGTTCGTCTACGACGCGCCCGGCCGGACCCGGGCCCCACCAACGAGCGCGCCGGCGCCCGGTGCGGCGCCCACGGCCTCGC
>JASHYV010000085.1 GCA_030064695.1 Thermoplasmata archaeon | reverse complement strand
GGAGGCGGCGACCGCGATGGACGCGTACCTCGCCGGACGCCGCGGCGAGACGGCGGGCCCGAGACCGGACCCGTTCGGGGGTTCGAGCTCGTTCCACCTGCCCGCCGGCTACACGACCCCGATCCGAAGCTGAACGCAGGACTATAACCCCGTCCCGGCCAAGGTATTTGGGCAGAGGGGGGACGAAGGGAGCATGGCGGCGTGGGGTCGACGCCTCGGACCCTTCTTGGGCTTGGCGGCGGGCGCGCTGCTGCTGCTGCTCCTGGTGCCGTCCGCCCTGGGTCCGGCCACGGCAGCCCCCGCCTACGCCCCGATCGCTAGCGACTCCACTGCGCCGACGGACGACAGCTCCGCGGGCTTCGCGGCGAACGCGGGATACAGTGCGTCGTACGCCGCCGAGACCTCGAACCTCACGGAGGCGGCCGGCACGACCTCCATCGTCGTGCTCTTCGACAGCCCGAACCCGACGTTGTACGACACGCCGACCTCCGGCTCGGGCGCGCTGTCCCCTTCCGAGTTCACCTCGGAGTACGGGCTCTCCTCGGCCGCGTATGCTTCGGCCGAGTCGTACTTCGTCAGCGAGGGCCTGTCGATCGAGCACGCCTGGTCGAACCGGCTGGCCCTCACCGTGGAGGGCCCGTCCGCCGCGGTCGGCCGGGCCTTCGCCACCACGCTCATCTCCGGTCGCTGGGAGGGGGCTTCGGTCACCTTCCCGGCCTCGCCGCCGAGCCTCCCTTCCTCGATCGAGACGGAGGTCTCGTCCGTCGTCGGACTGTCGACGGGATTCACCACGTTCAGTCTGCCCCTCGCCACGGCCTCCGCCGACCCGGACTCGAGCAGCCCGATCTCGCCCGCGATCGCGCGTGACATCTACGACATCTCCGGGCTCTACAATCTCACCTCCTCTCCCACGTACTCGACCTCGGAGTCGCTGGCCGTCGTGCTGTGGGGCAACAACGGCTACGACCCGAGCGACATCTCGACGTTCTACTCGGAATACTACCCATCCAACGTTCCGCAGCCCACGCTCGACCCCCATCCGCTCGACGGCGCGAACGCGCCCTCCTCGGCGGCGCTCTCCGACCCGGACCAGGCGGCGGTGCAGGAGCTCAGCCTCGACCTGGAGTGGTCCGGGTCGATCGCGGCCGGGGCGACGCTCGAGCCCGTCTACGTCCCCGAGGGCACGCAGGCCCCGGACTACTCGCCGAGCGCGGCGGACATGACCGACGCGCTGGAGGAGGCGGTCTCGCTCGATCCGGCGGCCATCTCGATGTCGTTCGGGACGGCCGAGTCGACGGACAGCTCCCTCGCCTCGGCGTGGAACTCGATCCTCGCGCAGGCCGCCAAGGAGGGGATCTCCGTCCTCGCCGCGACCGGGGATCTGGGCGGAGACACCGACTACCCGTGCACCGGGACCGCGAGCGCCCAGTACCCCTCGACGTCCCCCGACGTGATCGCGGTCGGCGGCACGAACGTGGCGCTGCAGACGAACATCCTCGGCGAGGTCACCGGCTTTTCCGAATCCGGATGGTCCCAGAGCGGAGGCGGGTTCTCGACGCAGTTCACGGCCCCGTCGTGGGAGACGTCCAACGTCCCCGCGATCGCATCGAACGGGTATCGCGGTGAGCCCGACGTGAGCGCGACCTCGGCGGACAATCTGTTCTACTATGACGGCAGCGCCGCGACCGCGGGCGGGACCAGCTTCGCCACTCCGCTCTGGGCGGGGCTCGTGACGGAGCTCACCGCGCTCCACGGAAGCTCGCTCGGATTCCTGCCGCCCCGCCTGTATGCCATCGGCGCGGGAGAGGCCAGCGGCAAGCTCGCCCAGGGACTCGCCGACGTCACCTCCGGCTCGAACTGCATCGCCTCCGCGGGCTCGGGTTGGGACGAGGTCACCGGCTGGGGCTCGCCCCGGGGCGTGACGCTGTATGAGGAGATGACCGCGACGTTCGTCAACCTCTCGATCGCCGCCTCCCCGGCCGACACGCCGCCGGGCGGCGCGATCACGATCAGCGCGCACCTGGCGAACGCGACCACCGGCGCGGCGATCGCTGGAGCGGAGGTCGAGATCACGTTCTCGTCGGACGAGAGCCTCGGCCCCTGCACCGGAACGTTCGGAACCGCGTATCAGCCGACGAACGCCGAGGGGAACGTTTCGACCTCGATCCCGGTACCCTGGTGCTATCTCGGCGCGCACGCGATCGCGGCCGTATCGGTGACCACGGGCGGGCTCTACGGCGTCAACTCGACCTCCGTCGGGGTCGACCTGCTCGCGTTCGCGCCCTTCCTGGACGGCATCACCTCGTATCCGGAGAACGTGATCGCCTTCGTCGTCATCGCGGCGATCGCCATCGCGATCGGACTCGCGATCTCCTCGCACTATCCCGTGACCCCGGTGCCGCCGCAAGTCCGCGCCGCGCGTCGCCGACGAACAGCCGCCCCGTCGTCTCCCCCGCCGGGCCCCGCGGCCCCTCCCGCTCCGCCGCCGTCGGCGCCCCCA
>JASHYV010000084.1 GCA_030064695.1 Thermoplasmata archaeon | reverse complement strand
CGCCGAGCGCTACCTCGAGGAGGTGGCCGCCGAGTGGGACCGGGCGCTCGGCCGGCTTCGCCGCCTGGTCGAACGACCACCGGCCTCCCGTTCGAAGTCGCCTTAATCCCCCGGCCCCGTGGCGGACCCCGGCGATGGCCGCGACCGGGATCCGGATATTGGGCATCGACGAGGCCGGACGCGGCAGCGTCCTGGGTCCGCTCGTGGTCGGAGCCTTCGCGTGCGAGGAGGGCTGCGTCCCCTCGTTGCGCGAGCACGGGGTCCGGGATTCCAAGCTGCTGTCGGCCGAGCAGCGCGAGGCCGTGTACGCCCGTCTGGGCCGAATGGGGTCCCTCGACTCGGTGGCGTTGCTGCCCCGCACGATCGATCGGTACGTCGCGCACGGCGGGCTCAACGAGCTCGAGCTCGAGGCGTTCGCGAAGCTCATCCGCCGCTGGTCGCCCGATGTCGCCTACGTCGACGCCTGCGATCCGAACGCGGAGCGCTTCGGCGAGCGCCTGCGGGCCCGGGCCGGCGGATCCGTCCGGATCGTGAGCCGCCACAAGGCCGACCGGGATTTCCCGATCGTCGGCGCCGCTTCCATCGTGGCGAAGGTCCGCCGCGATGCGGCGCTCGAACGGCTGCGACGCACCGCCGGGGAAGCGATCGGTTGTGGCTACCCGCACGACCCGGAAACGCAGGCGTGCGTCCTGCGGCACGCGCGCGACGGCGGACCGGTGCCCCCGTGGATGCGGCGGACCTGGGAGACGGTCCAAAGGGTTAAGCGGGCCCACCCGGCTCGCACGCTGGACGCGTACGAAGCATGACGGTCGAGGAGACCCTCGCGTCGCTGGTCGACCGGTTCAACCGGAAGGCGGACGCCAACCCGGCGATGGCCGAGGAGCTCCACGGGTTGGAACGGACGATACGGGTCGAACTGACGGACGGCGGGGATTACGCGGTCGACCTGCACCAGGGTCGGTTGACGAACCTTCGGAGCGGGGCGCCGGCGAAGGCCGACGTGACGATCACGACGGACGTCGCGACCTTCCACGGGCTCGTGAAGAAGGAGATCGGCCCGATGAAGGCGCTCGTCACCCGAAAGCTCGCGATCCAGGGATCCCTCGAGGACAAGCTGCTGTTCCGCAAGCTCCTCTAGGGGAGGAACACGCACGCGGCGATGCAGACGCCGTAGTGGTCCATGGGGATCGAGAGCTCCTCGGTCCGGTAGTGGATGCGGCGGAGCTCGACGCCCCGGAAATGCGCGATCTCCTCCATCCGCCACTTGAGGAACTCCTTCAACGACTTCTGCGTCCCGTGGAGGTGGCCCTCGGCGACGTAACCCCCCTGGCCGTCGGTGCGGAAGCCGTAGGCGATCCCGGCGCTGATGACCTCGCCCTCGCCGCCCGAGTAGCGGGAGAGGACCGCGTGGGTGATCGCGCCCCGGGCGATCCGGGTCCGGTCCACCTGGCGGATCCCGACCGGAAGGACGGAGGAGACGCTCACCAGGTTCTGCTCGCCGATCCCGCCCTCGAGCAGCGCGAGGTCGAACGCGTTGAGCTCGCTCGTCTTGTTGATCCCCTTGCCGCTCGTGACGAAGAAGCGGGTCGGCACCGGGATCAGCGTCTGGGCGGTGGGCTCGGCGCGCTTCGGCACGGGGACCGGGCAGGTCGCCGCCCGCTTAACGTTTGGTCCGCGCGAGCGCGGCTCAGACCATGATCGCGTGCCGCCGGCGCATCGACGCCTCGGTTTCGCCGCGGGCGCGCATCACCTCGGCGACCAGCGCGTCGGTCAGGCGAAGGCTCGCCGACTCGAAGAGCGTGCCCAGTGGGGCGAACCGGGCCCGGTCCGCGTCCTCGGGAAAGTCGAGCGAGATCAGGTGCGTCGCCGTGTGCGCGAGCTTCGAGGAGGCCCGGCCCGTGACGACGATGAGCTCGGCGCCCTCGCGCCGGACGATGTTCGCCGTCTGCATGGACGAGTAGCTCTCGCCCTGGCCCGAGAGGATGAACACGGCGTCGCCCCGGTGCACGATCGGGGTCACGCTCTCGCCGATGACGTAGGCGCGCAGCCCGGTCTGGACGAGGCGCATCGCGAAGGCGCGGCCGACGATGCCGCTGCGCCCGGCGCCGTAGACGAAGATCTGGGGCGCCTCGGTCAGGATCTCGACGGCGCGGTGGACCGCCTTCGGGTCGATGCGTTCGAGGGCGGCCGTGACGCGCTCCGCGATGTACCGCTGCGCGAGGCCGAAGGTCGAGCCGTTAGCGTCGCCGGGGCCGGTCACGCCGCACCTCCCTCCTCGCGCTCGGGCGCGGCTTCGCCCGCGGGCGGGGCTTCGCCGGCGGACGCCGGGGGGCCGGCGCCTTGACGGGGGGTCGGGCGGAGGCGACGGCCGGCTTCGGCGCGGGCTTGGGCGGCGGCTGGTGCGCCTTCGTCCAGCGGCGCGTGAGCGCGCGCTCGTAGAGGAGCTTCATGTACATCGCGTCGTGCTCGAGGAGCGGCGAACTCGAGATCACCGTGGCGTCGTAGTCGCGCTCCGCGAGGATCTCGGCGAGCGGGTCGAAGCGGACGAGGCCCCGCTTGATCGGGGTCAGGCGGAACTCGCCGGGACCGTAGAACTCGACGCCGGAGAAATTGAGGTAGAGCGATCCGTTCGTCGCTTCGACGAACTGCCGGACGACGGGGGCCAGCTGGTCCGCCTCCTCGAACGAGGTCCGCTCCCGGGCGGCCAGGTGCGGCAGGTTCAGCACCGGGACCGTCCCCTTGACCTTCTTCGCGAGCTCGAGCACCTCATCCCGCGAGCCGAAGACGTCGGGGTGGCCGCTCGGCTCGATCGCGAGCCGGACGGATCCCTTGGTGAACTTCTGCAGCCAGTCGGCGAGGTCGCTCACGATGTCGGTGAGCTGCTGGATCGAGTCGCCGCGGTCGCCGCCGCCGTAGAAGCCCAGGTGCGTGACCGCGAGCCGCGCGCCGAGCCCGTGCGCCAGCACGCCGGCCCACTGGATCTGGCGCGTCGACTGCTCGCGCGCGTCCTCCGAGCCGAAGAAATCGACATAGTAGGGCGCGTGCAGGGTGAGGTCCGTGTCGAGGGCCCGCGCGAGCGCGCGGGTCTGGTCCAAGTCGGCGGCGTCCTTCGCGAGGCTCCAGGTGAGGGTGGTGATCGAGTCCTTCCGCTTGAGCGGCGTCTGGAACGCGGCCGCGCTCGGCGTGCCGCCCTGATGGTCGGCCGACCCCACGCTCACGACGAGCTGGCCGGGGAGCTCGCGCGGGAGCTTCCCCACCTCCTCGTCGAGGACGAGCCGTGTGAGCGGGTTGACCTTGATGAACTGCACTTCCATCGCCGTGAGGCCGAGATGGTGGACGTCGGCGATGCCATCGCGCAGGGTACGCCCCTTGCACGAGAGGGGGATTCCCGCCGGTCCGAAACGGATCACGAGTAACCAAGCCTCAAAACGGAAGGACTGGCGCTAACTCGCGTTACTATATATCGGACGGGGGCGGCCGCCCCGGACGGAAGCCGAGCGCGACGACGTAGAGCTCGGAGGAGGCGCCGCGCGAGGCGGGCGGCTTCGTGCGCGCAACTCGGTCGAAGCGGGGCCGGAGCTCCTCGAGGAGCGCGGGCACGAGGTCCCCGTCGAAGACCTTCGCGACGAACGCCCCGCCCGGCTCGAGCACGCCCTGCGCGAGCGCGAACGCGTCGCGGACCGCCCCGATGCTCCGCGCGTGGTCGGTCGCGTACGCCCCGCTGATTCGCGGGGAGAGGTCGGAGACGACCGCGTCGAAGCGGGCCGGGCCCAACCGGGCCGCGAGCGCGCGATCGCCGACCCGGCCGCGGACCACCTCGACGCCGGGCAGCGGCTCGATCGGCCGCAGGTCGACCGCGACGACGCGGCCCGACGGGCCGACCCGCTCCGCGAGGACGATCGAGAATCCCCCGGGCGCGGCCCCCAGGTCGAGGACGCGCCCGCCGCGGGGGAGAAAGTGGAAGCGGTCGTCGAGGTAGGCGAGCTTGAACGCGGCTCGGGAGCGGAGCCCCCCGGCCCGGGCCGCCCGGTAGTACGGGTCGCGCCGGCGCTCCTCGACGAACCGGCGGCCCATCGGCCGGGCCAGGGGCGTGGGGCTACATGAGACGACGCGGCCGGTGGGGCCGTCCGAATTTGAATCGGAGTCTCTTGCACCCCAAGCAAGAAGGATGGTCCAAGCTACCCCACGGCCCCACGCCGCGTCGACGGCGGCGGACCGACCCCGAGAGATATAGGCTTGCCCGGGCGCGTTCGATCAGTGGACGAACCACCAGGTGACGATGCCGGCGGTCGCGATGATCGCCGTGTTGGCGAGCGTGAGCCAGAAGAACCCCCAGAGCTCGCGCTTCCCCTCGTGCGGGGTCGTCGCGGCGGGCGGCATCGAGCCGCCGGGGTAGCGCGTGTACGGCGTCTCGTACGGCGCCTCGGGCTCGCCCATCGACCGAACGACCGGTACGGGATTCTTAACGGCTCGGTTCGTGCGGGCCTAGGCGGCGAACCACGGGAGCCGCGCCGAGGGACCGGTCGGCTTGAGGACGAGCAGGTGCAGGTTCGAGGCCGGGTCGCCCGGCGCGTAGGAGTCGCGTTGGGCCAGCTGGTACAGGAGGAAGAGCGCCTCCTCGTCGGTGCGGACCCTCAGCGACCGGTGGACGTCGATGCGGAACCGCTCCCGCAGGAGCGAGAGCATCTCCTCGAAGTCGATCTGGCTCGACCCCTCGGCCGCCTGGGCCCGCCGGAAGAGGCCGACCACGATGCCGGTGGCGAGCGCGAGGATCTCCTTCGGCTCGGCGAGACGGAGGTAGAAGTGCGGCGCCTCCCGGGCGACGCCCCCCGTCGGCACAACGAGGATCGAGACCTCCCGGTCGATCACCGCGCCGGGCAGACGGCCCAGTCGGGCCCACGCCTCCTCGGCCGCGGAATCGTTCGGCACCACGAAGATCGCGCGCGCCGGGGAGGCCGGCCGCTGCGCCCACTCCTCGATGCCGTCCGCCCCGGAGGCGCCCGCGGTCGGCGGAACGAACACCGGGAACGTTCGGCGCGGCACGCCGGCTTCCTGCACCCAGAACGAGGGCTCGGGCCGGGGCGCCCCGCGGCGCGGCGGCACGCGCGCGAAGCCGAGCTTCTTGAGGACGTTCTCCGCGTCCCGCTGGCGGTCGGAGACGGCTCCGACCCGGTCGGAGGTGGACATCGGGACAGCACTAGCGGGCACGGCGAGATAAGGTTGCGCCGACGCGCGCTTCCCTTACGTTACCCGAGCCCCGGCACGCCCCAGCGGACCAGCGGAACGTTCGCCAGGATCGCCAGCACCACGCCGAGCAGGTACGGGCCGGAATAGAGGAAGCCCCGACGGGCGATCGGCCGGGAGACGTCCCGCCAGAGCGGCAAGGTGACCGCGACGAACCCCGCCCCGAGCGCGAGGATCACCACCAGGATCGGCCAAGCGAGCACGCCGGTGAGGCCGATCGCGAGCGCGGCGGGCACGAGCAGCGCGGCGGAGACGACGACCACCTTCCCCGAGTAGGCGAGGTCGTGCATGTCCGGCAGCATCGGGAGCTCCGCGCGCGCGTAGTCGTCCTTGAGGAGCAGCGCGAGGCTCCAGAAGTGCGGAGGCGTCCAGAGAAAGACCAGCACGGCGAACGCCACGACCCCCCACGTCCAGTCGCCGACGGCGGCCGCGCCGCCGGCGAGGGCGGGCGCGCTCCCGGCGAAGCCGCCGATGACGATGTTCCAGCTCGTCCGGCGCTTCAGCCACGCCGTGTAGACGACGACGTACGTGAGGCCGCCCAGGAAGATCGAGAAGCCGGTCCAGGCGTTGAGCAGCACCGTCGCCGCGCCGATGCCGAGCGCGAGGAGCGCGAGCCCGACCCCGGCGACGGCGCCCGACGGGTCGATCCGGGCGCCGGGGATCGGGCGGCCGCTCGTCCGCCGCATCCGGGCGTCCAGGTCGCGGTCGAGGTAGTGGTTCAGCATCGCCGCGCCGGCGGAGGCCGACGCCCCGGTCGCGACCAGGAGGCCGAGCCGGAGCCAGTCGATCGACCGCGGATCGGCGAGCAGGAAGCCGCCGACCGCCACCGTGCAGATGAGGGCGGTGATCCCCGGCTTCGCGAGGGAGACCCAGTCCCGGAGCGCCCGGCCCGCCGGCGGGGGAGCGGGAGGCGCAGGGTCCGGGGCCGCACCGGTCATCGGGGCACGCTCCCCACGCCGCGGCGCGGGCTTAGCCTTCCCGGGGCCGGCCCGGCGACGGGGTCCGGTCCGGGCCGGCGGGGCTCGGCGCGGCCGGGCGCGGCGCGGGCTCGACGGACTCCTCGGTCGCCCGCCGCGCCCAATCGATCCACCGACGCGGCATCTCCCGGAGGTTCGAGAGCAGCGCGATCACGAGCAGCAGGCCGAAGAGCGCGGTCGCGATCGCGAGATGGACCAGGATGAACGTGGTGTAGAGGCCGCTCTCGACGACGAGGCCGCCCAGCAGCGCCTCGGTGACGACGAGGCCGAGCGCCACCAGGGCGAGCTTCATCAGGATTCGCCGCATCCGCTCGTAGACGAGCCCCAGGAGCGCGAGCACCAGCACCGAGACCGACAGGAAGAACGCCGAGACCCGGTGGCTCCACTCGACCGCCGCGCCGCCCACGAACGCCGGCAGGAGGTTCCCGTTGGGATAGCACGTCGGCCAGTGCGGGCACGCGAGCCCGTCGCCGCTCGCCATCACGTTCCCCCCGAGCAGGATCGTCGAGTAGCAGAGGACGACCGCGAAGATCGCCGCCGTCCGGAAGAGATCGTGGCCGCGCATCGATCCCGCCCTACGGGCCCTCCGTCGGCGCCGCGGTCGGGACCGGGCCCGGGGTCCGGGCGGGGCTGGGGAGCGGCTTCGCCACCGGCCCGGTCATGCGGACGGCGAGCTCCTCGCCCCACGGGTCCGCCGTCGTGACCGGCTCGCCCGCGTAGTAGCTGTAGACCATGTTGTAGGCGAAGACGAGCTGGCCGATGCCGAGGATGTAGGCGCCCATCGTCGAGATGAAGTTGAGCGCCTGGAAGTTGCCGGCCCAGAGGTACGTGTAGACGCGGCGCGGCATCCCCTCCGCGCCCAGGATGAACATCGGGAACAGCAGCAGGTTCACGCCCACGTACGTGAGCAGGAAGTGCATCTGGCCCAGCTTCTGGTTGTACCAGCGGCGCGTCAGGATCGGGTAGTAGAAGTAGATCCCGGCGAAGATCGCCATCAGCGTCCCGCCGAGCAGGATGTAGTGGAAGTGGGCCACCACGAAGTACGTCCCGTGGTAGAGGTAGTCGACGGGGATCGAGGCGAGCATCAGGCCCGAGAGGCCGCCGATCACGAAGCCGGTGATGAACGCCACGCAGAACCACATCGGGACCGCCATCCAGATCCGGCCGCCCCAGAGCGTCGCCACCCAGTTGAACGTCTTCACCGCCGAGGGGACCGCGATCGCCATCGTCGCGAGCATGAAGACGAACCGCACGTTCGTCGCGATGCCCGTCACGAACATGTGGTGCTCCCAGACGGCGAAGGAGAGCACGGCGAACGCGCCCAGCGAGACGGCCATCGCGCCGTACCCGAAGATGTCCTTGCGCGCCAGCTTCGGGAGGACGGTCGAGATGATCCCGAACGCCGGGAGCACCATGATGTAGACCTCGGGGTGCGCGAAGAACCAGAAGATGTTCTGGTAGAGCAGCGCGCCGCCGAGCGGCGTGCCGTTCACCGAGGCGAGGATGTGCGTGCCGAAGTTCCGGTCGGAGAGGATGAAGGTGAGGCCGATCGAGAGCGAGGGGAGCGCGAAGATGAGCAGGACGGAGTTGATCAGCGTCGCCCAGACGAAGAGGGGCATGTTCCAGTAGTGGACCCCGGGCGCCCGGTGCTTCAGGATCGTGACGAGGAAGTTGATCGCGCCCAGCATCGAGGAGATCGTCAAGATGTGCAGCCCGAGGATCCAGAGGTCGACGCCGTACGGGTTCGGCCCGAACGACTCGAGGGAGAGCGGCACGTAGCCGGTCCAGCCGGCGTACGCGTTCGAGAGGATCAGGATCACGCCGGCGGGCGGGATCAGCCAGAAGGCGATCGCGTTGATGCGCGGGAGGGCCATCTCCCGCGAGCCGATCATCGAAGGGACGAGATAGTTCCCGAACCCGGCGAGCGTCGGGATGATGAACATGAAGATCATCAGCACGCCGTGCTCGGTGAACAGCGTCGAGTAGACGTCCGGCGTGATGCCGAGCGTCGTCTGGGGGTCCATCCCGAGGCCCTGGATGAGGCCGAGATCGGTCCGGATCAGGGTCGCGTAGATCCCGCCGATGAAGAAGAACACGATCCCGGTCACGATGTACATGATCCCGATCCGCTGGTGATCGGTCGTGAAGAGCCACTTCTTCATCGTCGGGACGAGCCAGGCCCCGTGGTAGTAGAACAGCCAGACGAGGAACGCGGAGAATCCGCCGACGAGCCCGATCTCCACCAGCGGGAGGGTGAGATCGGTCACGGGACTCCCTCCGCGCTCACGCGATAAGTCCCCCTAGTACGTACGCGATGGCGGCCGCCGCGACCACGAGGATCACCGCGATCAGGAACTTCGCTTGGCTCCGCACCGTGACCGGGCCGGGGGGCGTCGGTTCAAAGCGCCGGCCCAGCGGCCAGACCCGGTAGGTCCGGTCGACGAGATGGACGATCAACGCCGCCATGAGGAACATGAGCGCGACGGCGAAGCCGAAGCTCCGGGTCGCGCCCGGGCTCGTGAGCGGTCCCAGCCGGATCGCGTAGACGACGAGTACCGCGATCCCGATGAGCATCAGCAGCGTCACCGAGTCGTAGAGGTTCAAGACCCGCCGGCGGATCGCCCGCAGCTCGGCCTCGGTCGGGGCGGCGCTACTCAAAGAGCGTCACCTTCCGCTCGGTGGCGCCGCGGTACCGGTCCACCCGGTAGAGGATCCCGGCCATGAACAGGAACGCGAGGAAGGCGACGAACCCGCCGATCGCGACGGCGAGGAGATAGATCCACGAGCCGGTGAGGAGGCCGAGGATCCCGTAGGCGACCGCGGCGAGCCCGACGGTCCCGATCACGAAGAAGACCAGCAGGATCGCCCAGATCCAGCCGGTCTTCCACTTCGGCGTCTCGGCGGCGGTCTCAGTCAACGGCCCGCGCCTCCTGGGCTCCCACGGTCGGGGTCGGGGTGCCGCTGCCGGGCGGCAGGCCCGGGGCCGGATAGACGCCGGGGTACGGGGTCTGCCGGGCGGCGAGCCGCCGCCGGTAGCTCCGCACGTACCGCCAGTGGAAGAGGATCGTCACGAGCGCGTTCACGCCGAAGACGGGCCCGAGCGTCATCGCGACGACGTTCGGCGTGATCTGGACGCCCGGGGTCTCGCCGCCCCAGACGGTCATCAGGATGAAGAAGCCGAGCAGGCTCGTCGCGAGCCAGATGAAGAGCGGCCGGTCCCGCGGATGGGTCCGCTTTGAGCGGTCGAGGAACGGCAGGAACAGCACGTAGGCGATCAGCACGGTGGTGACGCCGACCGCGATCACCGGCGTGACGCCCTGGAAGTCGACGAACTTGAACAGCCAGAGGAAGTACCAGTCCGGCTCGGTCACCGACTGGACGGCCGCGAGGTTCCCCTCGTACGTCGGTAGGTTCCACGGCCAGAGCGCCGCGATGCCGAGGAGGAGGCCGACGTAGAGGAGGCCCCACTTGGTGATGTACCAGAAGATGTGCGGCATGAACGGGACGGCCTTCTGGTCGTCCTTCTCGGTGTAGCGACGGCGCTGCGTCGGGTCCGACGTCGCCGGCGGGGCGATGCCGTGCGACTCGAAGAGCGCGATGTGGGCGTAGAGCAGCGCCGCGAGCGCGAGCGGTAACAGCAGCACGTGGGCGTCGAACATCCGGGAGAGCAGCCCTTGGCTCGTCCCGTCCGCGAGGATCAGCGGACCCAGGAGCGGACCGAAGGTCGGCAGGCGGAGCGCGAGGACGATCCCCACGTTCGTCGCGTTGTACGAGATCTGCGTGTAGGGGAGGAGGTAGCCGGTGAAGCCCATCCCCATCGTGACGATGAGGAGGAGCGTCCCCACCATCCAGGAGAACTCGCGGGGCGCCTTGTAGACGCCGAGGTAGTAGCCGCGGAAGAAGTGGAGGAACATCAGGAAGATCATCGCGTAGGCGCCGTACAGGTGGCTCGTCAGCAGGAGCGAGCCCATCGGGACGGAGTGGATGATGTAGTACGTCGAGCACCACGCCGCCGGCGACGCCGACTGCGTCCCGACCGCCTGGCCGCAGGCGGAGAGCGTGGTCCCGGTGCTCGGCTGGTAGTAGAGCAGGAGGAGCGCGCCGGAGACGACCTGGTAGAGGAACGCGTTGACGACGAACGCGCCCGTCCAGTACGACGGCTTGAACGTGAACTCGGGCTGGGGCCGGAGGGCCCACTTGCGCATCGAGGTGCGGTCCTCGACGAACCCCCAGATCTTGTTGAGGGTCCGGTTGTACCAGTTCGTGAACGACACCGGGTGACCTCCCTCACGACGGGAACGAGCAGAGGATGACCGGCGACTCCCGCTCGAGCTGGCTCGAGCTCCCGACCCCGTAGTCCCCCTGGAGCGTGTTGAGATGCCCGTTCACCGGCGGGCCGTTCTCGCCGATGGCGTAGATGTTGCCGGACGAGTCGGTGTCGAGCACCACCTGGGGGAGCGGCATCACCGCCGGACCGGTCAGGTTCGCGGCGGAGTTCGTGACGTCGTAGGTGGAGCCGTGGCACGAGCAGTGGATGTAGAACGTCTTGCCGCCGGGGGTCTGCGGGCACGTGCCCGGCGGATAGTACGAGATCGCCGGCGCCGGGCAGCCCAAGTGCTGGCAGATGGCGCTGTAGGCGACGATCGAGTTGTTGGTCCCGATCCCGCCCGGCACGTTCTCCGCCCCGGGGTTCGACGTGCTCGGCGGCTCGCCGTTCACCGGGTAGAGATTGAGCAGGAAGTTCGGCTCGTTCTGGAGCGGGTAGTAGAACAGGTAGAGGCTCGA
>JASHYV010000083.1 GCA_030064695.1 Thermoplasmata archaeon | reverse complement strand
CGCGGCGACCCGGCCGCCTCGCGTACCACCTGGTGGACCGAGGAGGCGATGCGGAACATCACCTCGAGCTCGGGCCGGGCGGGTCCGGTCACGCGTCGGGGAGCGGGCGGGCGTTAAAGAGCACTTCTTGGCGGCGGCGGAGCCGGCGGCGGGGGGGACGTTAAGTGGCGAGGACCTACGGGCGCCCGATGGAGTTCCAGTTCCTCGGGGGTGCCTCCGAGGTCGGCTCGCTCGGCCTCGTGGTCCGCGACCAGGGTCGGACGCTGCTCTTCGATTATGGGATGACGCCGACGGATCCGCCGTCCTACCCTCGCCCGGCGCCCACGAACGTCGACGTCGCC
Organism: Thermoplasmata archaeon; assembly: GCA_030064695.1. The sequence continues at coordinate 3,120 of JASHYV010000083.1, read as the reverse complement.
TGCCTCTCCCACGCGCACCTCGACCACTCGGGGATGACGCCGCTCCTGAGCCGACTCCCGAAGGCCCGGATCGTCGCAACGCCCGTCACGATCGCCGTCGCCGACCTCCTCACGCGGGACGCGCTCAAGGTCGCCCGCATGGAGGGCTACCTCGCCCCGTACACGACGGGGGACATCCAGTCGCTCCACTCCCGCGTCACCGCCGTCGATCGCCACGGCACGTTCCGCCACCACGGCATCGAGATCGAGCTGACCCCGGCGGGCCACATTCCCGGCGCCTCCATGACGCTCTACCGGGGCGACCGCGACGTGCTGTTCACGGGCGACCTCAACACCATTCCGACCCACCTGGTCGGCGGCGCCGAAGCGGTCGAGTGCGACGTGCTGGTCATGGAGTCGACCTACGCCGGTCGGGAGCACCCGGACCGGAAGGAGACCGAGCGCCGGTTCCGCGACAAGGTCGCCGAGGTCGTCGACCGGGGCGGCAAGGCGATCGTCCCGGCGTTCGCGGTGGGGCGGGCCCAGGAGGTCCTCATGAGCCTCGCCTCCTCCGGGTTCGACACGTACCTCGACGGGATGGCCCGAAAGGTCAACGAGATCTACGAGGCGGCGCCCGAATACCTGGCGGACGGCCGCCGGTTCCGCCGCGCGCTCGAGGGTGTACACATCGTCGAGCATCCGGGCGACCGGAAGAAGGCGCTCCGCGAGGGCGAGGTCATCGTCACGACCGGCGGCATGCTGGACGGGGGTCCCGTGCTCTACTACGTCGGGGAGCTCTATCAGGACGCGCGCTGCGCGATCCTGCTCACCGGCTACCAGGTCGAGGGGTCGAACGGCCGGCAGCTGATGGACGAGGGAACGCTCACGATCGATGAAACCACGATCCGGCCGGTCTGCGAGGTGCAGAAGTTCGATTTCTCCGCCCACGCCGGGCACTCGGATCTGGTCCGTCTCGCGAGGGAGACCCGGGCGCAGACGATCGTGCTGATGCATGGCGACCAGCGGGAGCTCCTGCAGCAGGCGCTGCAGGGGTTCGCGGACGTCCTGGTGCCCGAGAACGGGAAGTCGTTCTCGCTCTAGGGCCGGCTCAGCCGTCCCGCCGGCGCCGCCGCTTCGGCGGTTCCGGCTCGGCCGGTACCGGCGCGTCGGGTACGATCTCCTCGATCGACTCCTCGACCGGCGGCATCTCTCCCTTCGGCTCGAACCGCTTCCGCAGCGCGCGCCAGAGCTCCTCGACGCCCGCACCGGAGATCGCGGAGACCTTGGGTCGGCCGTCGTCCGGGGCGGCGAGGTCGGACTTCGTGTCGACGGCGAGGATCGGCACGCCGGGGTACTCCTCCTTCCAACGCTCCAGGAGCGACTCCTGCTCGGCCAGCGTGTAGCCCGAGCTCCCGGACGGATCGATCACGAAGAGCACCACGGTCGCGGCCCGCCCGACGGCGGTCCGGGCCTCGGTCTCCGCCGGGTTCGACTTGCCGGGGCGACCGAGCACCCCGGGCGTGTCGAGGACCTGGAGGCGGTCGAACCCCAGGTCGGCGTGGCCGACCTGGATCGACAGCGTGGTGAACGGATAGGGGGCGATCTTGGGCCGGGCCGACGAGAGTCGGGCCACGAGGGAGGACTTGCCCACGTTCGGGAAGCCGGCCACGACGAGCGTCGGCGAATCGGCGTCCAGGCGCGGGCGATCCTTCAGGAACCGGGCGATCGCCCGAAGGCGCTCCAGGTCCGGGTCGACCTCGCGGACGAAGCTCGACAGTCGCCCGTAGAACGCCCGGATCTGGTCGCCGAGTTCCTCCGAGCCGGAGGCCCGATGGGTGGCCCGTTCGGCCTCGCGGGTGAGCCCCCGGATCCGCTCCTCCGCTCGCCGGACCCTTCGGAGCGAGCGGTCGAGCGATCCGTCGCCGAATCGACCGGCGATCAGCGCCGCCTCGAACGCCGAGGGCTCCGGCCGTTGGAACGGTCGGGACTCCAGCCGGAGATGCCGGACCACGACCGCCGAGCTGCGCACGATCTTGAGCTCCGCCCGGAGCCGGTCGCGAGCCGCCTTGGTCGGGCCGTGGGGGGTGGCCAGCGCCGCCCGATGGAACGCGGCGTCGAGGATCCCGACGCTGGGCGCGGCCCTCGGGGACCCGGGGACTGCCTTCGGTCGCACCGACCTCTTCGTCATCGATTGCGCCCGTCCCGACCCCCCGGGGTCGAAGAGGTTTGCCCGGGCGCCGAGGAACGCTTTTAGGGGGACCCCCGCTCCCTCGCCTCTCGGGGACGCGTCGTGCCTCGGTGGATTCCGGACGAGCCCGGCGAGGAGGCGGCGCTGCTGGAGGCGCTCGGGATCCGATCGACGGACGAGCTGTTCACGGACGTCCCCAAGAAGGCGCGGATCGGTCGTCTCGGCGTGGGGGCGGGCCGCGAGGAGCCCCAGGTGGTCGCCGAGATCGACAAGCTCCTCGACCGCAACAAGCCGCTCTCCAAGTTCGCGAACTTCCTCGGAGGGCGGATCGCGGCGCGCTACGCCCCGGCGGCGGTGGACGCGATCGTCTCGCGCAGTGAGTTCTACACGTCCTACACTCCGTACCAGCCCGAGGCGAGCCAGGGGATGCTGAGGACCCTGTTCGAGTTCCAGAGCCTCTGGGTCGAACTGAGCGGCATGGACCTCGCCAACGCCTCGCTCTACGACGGCGCGACCGCCGCCGGCGAAGCGCTCCTGCTCTGTCGCCGCGTCCACGAGGGCCGCCGGTTCCTCGTTCCGGCGAGCCTGCCCTGGGAGGAACGCAGCGTCCTCGAGAACTACGCGAGCGGGCCCGGGCTCACGATCACGCCGATTCCGTACGAGGATCGGACCGGTCGCCTCGATCTGGACTTCGTGCGCGCCCAGCTCGCGCAGGGCGACGTCTTCGGCCTGCTCGCGGACGTGCCCAACGGCTTCGGCCATCTCGACGAAGGCATCCCGCAGCTGAAGTCGATCCTGAAGGACGTGCCCTTGGTCGTTGTCGCGGACCCTCTCGCGCTCACGGTACTCGAGCCCCCCGGGAACTACGGCGCCGACGTCGTGGTCGGCGAGGGCCAGGGGTTCGGTATCGCGCCCTCGTACGGTGGGCCGATGCTCGGGCTGTTCGGCTGCCG
>JASHYV010000082.1 GCA_030064695.1 Thermoplasmata archaeon | reverse complement strand
TCGACACCGGCGTTCGGCGGCGATGGGTTTCCGTCGGTGAGGGTCGTGCTGTCCGACATGTTCGTGAGGACGCTTCCGTGCCGGGTCCGCTAGCTCGCCTTGGCGGCCGGGCCGGTGTGGCAGGGCGCGATCGGCTCCCCATGCGGGCATTCGGTCGGGTGGGCCTGGGCCCGGCAGACCTCCTCGACCGTCCGGTGGGAGAGGGCGAGGTCGATCTCCTTGGCCGCCGCGCAGCTCGCGTTCGGAGCGAGCCCGAGGCGTCCGAATAGGGTCTCCGCCACCCGGTGGTGGCGCTGGTACTCGCTGAGCGTCTGGTGGCCCCTCGCCGTGAGCCGGCTCTTGCCCCGGTGGCGCGCGACCAGGCCGAGCTGCTCCAGCGGGGTCACATGACCCAGCGCGGACGGAGGCGAGACAGCGAGCGCCGAAGCGATCTGCTTCAGCGAGACCCCTCGCTCCTCGGTCTCGCGGACCCGGATCACCTGCAGCGTCTCGAGTTGGCGCCGGGTGAGCTTCTGCAACGTCTCCACGGACGAGGATAGCCGGGCAGGCTATATGAGGGGGACCCTAATTTTTAGTCATCAGGAAACTTCGTTCCGCGCGCGGCGAGGGGGGACGCGAGAGCGCGGAGCCCGGGGCGCCGCCGAGCGGAGTCTCCGGAGAGAGGATGGGGCCCTCCCGCCGTTTGAACCGCTGACCGTTCGGTTAACAGCCGAGCGCTCTGCCACTGAGCTACGGCGGCACCGAGGGCGGAAACCCGGCCCTCGGCTAATAGCCTTTCCGGCCCGGCGCCGGTTTCGGCTCGTGTTCGGCGGCGCGCTGCTTCAGATGCTGGATGATCGCCTGCATCCGGTCGAGGGAGGTCGAGAGCTCGAGCCAGAACGCCCGGGCCTTCTCGGTCACGACGGCGCCGTCCGCCGACGGCTGGATCACGCCCTCCCGCTCGAGGAGGTGGAGCGAGTATCGCGTCTTGTGGATCGGCAGGTGCAGCGCCTCGCTCAGCCGGATGATCCCGATCGGCGGACTGCGGGCCAGTTTCTCCAGGATGTCGACGTTCCGCGCCAGGAGGCCCAGCTCTTCCTCGATCCGATCGACGAGCTGGGCCGTCTCCGACGGATCGTCGGGGCCCGCGGGCTCGGGGGGCGCCGGAGACTTCGGAGCCGGCATGGTCTCGGAGCCCAAACCCGGGACCCCGTACTTCAACGTTTGTCGCTCCCGGGACGGGCGCTCACGTGCCCGTCGAGGAAACGTCCGGTGCCGTCCCCGGCGCCGGGCCGGCGCGGTAGAGCCGAGCGAGGCCGAGCGGCCCGATCACCGCCGTCGCGATCGACATCAGCACCAGGGCCGTGTAGACATCGCCGGAGATGAGGCCCGCGTTGAGCCCCGCGAGGGCGGCGATGATCCCCACCTCCCCGCGCGGGATCATGCCGACCCCGACCCGTCGCGCCGCGGTCGGCCCCAGATGGCGGGACTCCACGAACGCGCCGGCCAGCTTGCCCGCCACCGCGAGCACGGTGAACGCGCTCGCGAGCGGCCAGGTGGCCGCGAGGTCGCCGCCCGAGACGAGGAGCCCGATGCCGACGAAGAAGAACGGCACGAAGAACGTGTTGAGCGACTCGAACGCGGAGCCAAGTCCCCAGCGCTCCCGGTACTCCGCGAACGCCATCCCCACGAAGAGGGCGCCCAGGATCGACGCGAGCTCGAACGACGCGGCCAGCGCGCTCGCGCCGAGGCAGAGCGCGATGGCGATGGCCAGCGTCGCGCTGCGCGTGCGGAACCGGGCGACGGGGGAACGGGGACTCTCGGGGTCGACGTAGCGCCGGACGAGCCGGGGCGCGCCGACCAGGAAGAACGCGACGAAGGCGAGCGCGAAGACGCTCACCAGCGCCACCTGGTCGATGAGGTCGGTCCCCCCGTGGCCCTGATCGGCCGCAACGCCGAGCACGAACGTGAGCAGGATCACCCCGACCACGTCCTCGATCACCGCGGCCCCGAGGATGACGTGGGCCTCCGTCGTGCGGAGGAGATCGCGCTCGCGGAGGAACCGGGCCGTGACGGTGAGGCTGGTCACGACCAGGGTGGTCCCGACGAACAACGCCGCCAGCGCGCCGCCCGGCCCCTGAAGGGCGAGCAGGAAGGTCGCGCCGAGGGCGAACGGGACGAGGATGCCGAAGAAGGCGGTGCGCGCCGAGATCGGGAGGATGGCCCGGAGCTGCGCGGGACGGATCTCCAGCCCGACCGCGAACACGAGGAAGATGATGCCGATCTCCACCAGCGCGGTCAGGATCTCCCGGTTGAGGGTCCCGGTCGCCGTTGAGGGGTCGAGCGAGAGCCACGCCAGGAGGTGGAAGCTCCCGAACGCGAGGTTGGCGATCACGACCCCGGCGATGATCTCGCCCACCAGCGCCGGGAGGCCGAGGCGTTCCGCGATCTCGCCGAACGCCCGGGCCAGCACGTAGACGAAGAACAGTACCCCGACGATCGGGAGCACCGTCTCCATCGGGGCGCGGCAAGAGCCGTGCCGTTAAGGTCGTTGTGCGACCGAGCGGTCCTCCGCGCGTGGGACGAGCCCCGATGCGCCCAGGGCGCGCGACGGTACCTCATCGGCTGCGGCCGCCTCCGAGGACCGGCCCATGGGCGACCGGTACGAGCTGGCCATCGTCGGGACGGGCCTCTTCGGCGCCGCGCTCGCGTACCACGCCGCGCAGGACGCGAGGTCGCGGGTGCTCGCGCTCGATCTCGATCCGTCCCCGTACGGTCCGAACGGCACCTCCGCCAGCGCCGGGATCCTCTCGCTGCAGGGGTGGGACCGATGGGACCTCGCCGTGGTGCACGAGAGCGAACGCGAGTACCGCGCGATCGCCGAATCGATGGGCGCCACGGCACCCCGGCCGCTCGGCGGCCTCCGGGTCGCCCGCACGGAACCGGGGGAGCGCTGGCTGGAGCGGGTCCGCCGCGTGCTGGAACGCGAGGGGGTCCCGGCCCACCGGGTGAGCGCCGGCGAAGCCCGGGACCTCGTGCCGTACGCCGACCTCCGTGACCTGCGCAGCGGGCTCTTCACTCCGGACGACGCGTTGCTGGCCCCGACCGAACTGCGGGACGCCTACCTCCGGGCCGCCCGCCGCCGCGGAGTGGAACTTCGCTCGCTGGCGGGGCCCGCGCCGCTGTCGCGCGACGAGGAGGGTTGGCGCTTCGAAGAACCGGTGAACGCCCGAGCCAGGACGATCGTCCTCGCCGCCGGCGCCGCGACGAAGTCGCTCCTGAGGACGCTCGGTCACCCCCTTCCCCTCGCCCCGTTCCGGGCCCAGGCCGCGCGGATCCGGCCTCGACCCCTCGTGGCGCCGTTCGCGACGCTCCACGATCTCGACTGGAACGTGTACGTACGGCCGGATCGGTGGGGACGCCTCCTCCTGGGCGACGGTTCCGGCGCGCACGAGGAGGATCCGGCCCGCTGGTCCGCCGACGCCGACCCCGAGTTCGTGGTCCACGTCCGGACGGCCGTCCGGGAGCTACTCTCGGGGTGCGACCTCAGCACGGTCGAGTCGGCCTGGGCCGGACTGTGCGTCGCGTCGCCCGACCGGTACCCGCTCGTCGGAGCGGTGCCCGGAGCCGCCGGGCTGTTCGTCGCGAGCGGATTCAACGGCTTCGGGACGATGCGCGCGGCCGGCCTCGCGCGGCGCCTCGCCGAGGCGATCCGCTCCGGTCGCTGGGACCGCCTCGCTCCCGCAGATCCGGCGCGATTCGCCGGAGCCCCGGCTCCGTTCGACCCGCGACCCGAATTCCCTCTCGAGGGTCCCGAGGAGGTGGATCTCCGGCCGCGACCGCCGACGGATCCGCGCCCCTCCTTCGAGCCGATCTCGCCGGACGGGGGGGCGGAGCTCCGCTTCCGGGTCCTGACCGAGCCCGGCGAACTCGCCGCGCTTTCCTGGTCCGAGATCTCCGAGTGGTTCGATCCGTTCCTGCCGCTCTTCGCCGGCGACGCGCTTCGGACCGGCGGTCGGGTGGAGCTGGCCGAGGAGAGCGGCGTCGTCCGGGGCGTGCGCCTGTTCGGCGCCAGCGAGGGGGTGGCGTCCGGGTTCACGCGCCTTCGTCGGGTCGCGGAGCGGTTCGTGGAGGAGACGGACGCGGGGGGCATCTACCTCGAGGAGCCCTGGCGGTTCGCCGGGCGGCCGGTGGAGCTCTTCGCGGCGGATCTGAGGGACTGGGTACCTCCGGAGCGACTCCGGAACCCGGTCCGGATCGGGACTCCGGAGGATCTTCCGCAGATCGGTCGCCTGCTGCGCGCCGAGCTCGGGCCGGGCGTCGATCCCTGGATCGCGTCGCTCCCCCGTCGCGAGGAGACGTCGTTCGTGGGCGAGATCGACCGCCGCGTCGTGGCGGTCAGCTGGCTTTCGCGGGTCGGCGCGTACGGCCGGGGCCACTCGTTCGTCGTGCACCCGCGCTATCGGGGTCTCGGCTTCGGGACCGACCTGCTGCTCGCCCGCATGCTCTGGCTGCAGCGGACCGGAGGACGTCAGGTCGTGAGCGAGATCTACGGAGGCAACGCGGCCTCCCGCATCGCGGCCGAGCGGGCGGGCATGGCCCGGGTGGGTCAGATGTACCATGTACGGCGCGGGGACGGAGACCGGGGCCCTACGGCCGCGGCGCCCCGCACTTCGGGCACACCGTGACGGTGGCATCCATCAGCGTGCCGCAGTAGGGGCACGGGACCATGACCGTCTCCCGGATCACCACCTGTTGCACCACCGGCTGGTCGCCCGGCACCAGATGGAGCGGAGCCGGCGCGTACGGCGGCATCTGGCCCGGCACCGCAGTGGTGGGATGCCGGGCCAGCGGGGGCCGCCGGCGAGCGAGCGCGATCACGATGACCACGACGACGATCACCACGACGACCACGAGGGCGATCAGCAGGAGATCGAACCCGGACGGCGAGGAGGTGCCGCTCGGCGATGACGGGGGGGCCGCGGCCGGGGTGAGCGGGAAGGAGGTCGAGGTGTCGGTCAGCGTATCGATGTACGTGAACCCGTCCCCGGCGCCGTCCGAGTCGTGCTCCGAATAGACGTAGCCCACGACGTAGCCGGTCGCGGGATCGAAGTACTCCTTCCAGGTGTACGTGGCCGCGAACTGGCCATAGGAGTCGTCCCTCTCGTAGCTCCCGTTGCCTTCCGCGAAGATCGTGGCCACGTACCCCGTCGGGCTCTCCGAGTCCCGGTA
>JASHYV010000081.1 GCA_030064695.1 Thermoplasmata archaeon | reverse complement strand
ATCGCGTCGGAGGTCGGGAAGCCGATCCTGGACGCCCGCGTCGAGGTCGATCGCGCCGCCGGCGTGTTCCGGCTCGCGGCGGAGGAGATCCGGCAGCTCGGCGGAGAGAGCTACCCGGCCGACGCCTTCGAGCGCCCGGCGGGCAACGAGTCGCGGTTCCTGTTCACCGTGCGGGACCCGGTCGGGGTCGTCGTCGCGATCGGGCCGTTCAACTTCCCGCTCAACCTGCTCTGCCACAAGATCGCGCCCGCGCTCGCCGCGGGGAACCCGGTGGTGGCGAAGCCGACGAGCGCGGCGCCGTTCACCGCGCTCCGGCTCGCCGAACACCTGACGGCCGCCGGCGTCCTGCCGGGCGCCCTCAACGTCGTGATCGGCCCCGGCGGGACGGTCGGGAACACGCTCGTCGAACATCCCCGGACCCGACTCATCACGTTCACCGGCTCCACCGAGGTCGGCAAGGGGATCGCGGAGCGCGCCGGCCGGCAGGCGAAGCGGGTCATCCTCGAGATGGGAGGTCTCGATCCGTTCGTCGTCCTCGACGACGCGCCGATCGAGGTCGCCGTCGCGGCCGCCGCCCGCGGCGTCTTCGCCTATTCGGGGCAGGTCTGCACGGCGTCGAAGCGGTTCCTGGTCGCGGAACCAGTGGCGGACGAGTTCGCGCGCCGGCTCGCCGAGCGGGCCCGGGCGCTGCGGGTGGGGCCCGCGCTCGACGAGACCACCGAGGTGGGGCCGCTCATCGACGGCGCCGCCGTGGAGCGGATGGAGGCGCTGGTCGGCGACGCGACCGCCCACCGGGCGAAGCTCCTCGCGGGCGGCCAGCGTCCGTCGGGGCGCGCGGAGGGCAGCTTCTTCGAGCCGACCGTGCTCGACGAGGTCCCGGAGACGGCCCGGGTGCTGCACGAGGAGCCGTTCGGCCCGATCGCGCCCGTCGTGCGGTTCCGGGAGCTCGAGGACGCGGTGCGGATCGCGAACGGGACGCCGTACGGCCTGCAGGCCGCCGTCTACACCCGGGACTTGGCCCGCGGCTTCCGGCTCGCGAAGGAGATCCGCGCCGGCGGCGTGCACTTGAACGACCCCACCAACCTGCGGTGGGACGCGCTGCCGTTCGGCGGCGTCAAGGAGAGCGGGCTGGGCCGGGAAGGGCTCCGGTATGCGATGCAGGAGATGACCGAGGTGAAGCTCGTCTCGGTCAACTTCGCGGGCGGCTAGCGCCGCGATTCGGTCTCCGCGTCCGGGAACGTGCGGCCGGGCACCGGCGGGACGAGCGGCCCCGGGACCACCGGCTCGGTCGGGAGCCTCGGCTCCCCGAACCCTTCCGGGCGCGCCGGCACGGTGCGGCCCCCGGCGGGCGGCGCCTCCAGGCTCTCGAGCGCGTCCTCGTACGCGGCGAGCCCGCGTTCCAGGAGCTCGTCCTCGATCGTGAGCGGCGCCATGAACCGGAGCACCTGGTCCCACGACCCGCAGGTGTGCATCAGCACGCCCCGGGCGAAGAGCGCCGCGCGCATCGCCCGCGCCCGCTCCCCCCAGGCCTCGCGCGTCGCGGGACTGCGCACGAACTCGGTGCCGATCATGAAGCCGCGGCCCCGGACGTCCCCGAGGGCGGGATGCCGGTCGGCGATCCCGCGGAACCGGTCGAGCAGCCAGGCCCCCCGGTGCCGGGTCCGGTCGAGGAGGTCGTCCTCCCGGAGCACCTTCAGGACCTCGGTGCCGACCGCGAGCGCAAGCGGGTTGCCCCGGAACGTGCCCAGATGGAAGCCGCGAGGCAGCTCGCGCACGAGGTCGTCGCGGTAGGCGATCAGCGACAGCGGGATCCCGCCGCCGATGGTCTTCGCGATGCAGATGACGTCCGGCGTGACCCCCGCGTGCTCGACGGCCCACATCCGCCCGGTGCGGCCGAGCCCGCTCTGCACCTCGTCCGCGACGAGGAGGATGCCGTGCCGGTCGCAGAACTCCCGCAGCGACGGGAGGAAGTCGTCCGGCGGGACGACGTAGCCGCCCTCGCCCAGGATCGGCTCCACGACGATCGACGAGATGGCGTCGACCCCGGAGTGGGGGTCGTTCACGAGATGCTCCAGGTACGCCATCGTCCCGGCGGACCCACGGTCGGCGCCGAGCACGGGCCGGTACGGATCCGGGAACGGCACGCGGATCACGGTCCCGCCGCCGAAGGAGGAGGTCGCGTGGTAGCGTCGCCCGCTCGTCAGGCTCACGACGCCGCCGTGCACGCCGTGGTACGCCCCCGAGAAGGCGACGGTGCCGCGCTTCCCCTGCGCGAAGTCGGCGAGGTTCACGGCCGTCTCGATCGCGTCGCCCCCGGTCACCGTGAACAGGACCCGGGCGTGGTTGCGCAGCGTTCCGGGCAAGGTCGACTGGAGCTCGTTCAGGAACGCGATGCGCGCGGGCGTGGGCAGCTCGAGCGCGTGCCAGATCGCCTGCTGCTGCCGCTCCAGCGCCGCGACGAGCCGCGGATGGCGGTGGCCCAGGTTGAGCACCGAGATCCCCGAGACCCAGTCGATGTACCGGTTCCCGTCGACGTCCTCGATGGTCGCCCCCTGGGCGACCCGGGGCGCCATCGGGAAGTAGTGCGGGTAGGCGACCGCGTCGGTCTCCCAGCGCGCCTGGTCGCCCAGGAGCTCGCGCGACTTGGGCCCGGGCGGCGGATGGACGATCCGGGGCGCGTCCGGGAAGCTCTGCCACGCGCCGGGATCGGTCATGCCGCCTCGCGGGATGGCAGGGGGCCGGGCCCATATCAACCGTTTGCGCCCGGCCCCGGAGCCGACGAGGATAAGCACGCCCGACCTACCGGCCGCCGGCGATGCCCACGTCGGACCGTGCGCTCCGATACGACGTCCACCTGCACCTGAGCCGATGGTGGCCGGACCTGGCGCACAACTCGTACCGGTCCGACCTCTCGTTCGACGTCGCCGGCCTCTTGCGCGAGATGGACGTGGCGGGGATCGCGTCCGGGAACGTGATCCAGCTGCACCAGGCCCCTCCGGACGGAGCGATCGAAGAGGGGCGCACGATCGCGGCGGAGAGCGAGGGCCGGCTCCGGCCCATCGTGACCGTCGATCCGACCCGGGGCTCGCCCGAGGTGCATTCGACGATCGAGCGGTGGGAGCACGAGGCGGACCTCGCCGGCGTGAAGCTGTTCCCCGGCTACCTCCCGTTCTACCCCCACGATCCCCGGCTCGCGCCGGTCTACGAGTTCGCCCACCGGCGGAACGTGCCCGTGATGATCCACCAGGGAGACACCTTGGACCGCGCGGGGCGCGTGAAGTTCGCGCGCCCGATCGAGGTCGACGAGGTCGCCGTTCGATACCCGGACGTCCGGTTCGTCCTCTGCCACTTCGGCAACCCGTGGATGGAGGAGGCGGCCGAGCTCGTCTACAAGAACGAGAACGTGTACGCCGACACCTCGGGGCTGCTCGCGCCGCCCTCGGCGCACTACTTCGACCGGATGATCGAGCGGTGCCGCCGCCGGCTGTTCAACGCGATCGTGACCGTGGGGGCCCCGGACCGGATCCTCTACGGATCCGACTGGCCGCTCGAGTCGCTCGAGACGGCGGTCGACCTCGTGGACGGCCTCGACCTGCCCCTCGAGGACCGGGAGGCGATCCTTGGGGGGAACGCCCGCCGCCTCTTCCGGCCGCCGGGCGAAGCGTCCAATTAGGGCGACCCCCCTCTTCGCGCCGGGTAGAGCGTGCCGCCGCGGTCCCGGAGTCGTGCCCCTCGTCGCACCGGCCCTTCTCGGGCGGAGCGGTACCGCCGCGGCCGGGCGCTCCGCGAGAGGGTGCCCCGCTCCCGACAGGCCGAATGGACCCCGCCCGAGGACCGACCGGATCCGATCGAGCTGCTCGCCGAGGGCGACCCGCCGCGGGTGCCCGAACTCGTGCCGATCCGCTACGGGCGGATGTCGCTCTCGCCGTTCACGTTCCTGCGCGGGTCGGCCAGCGTGATGGCCCGGGACCTGAGCGCGACGCCGGCCACCGGGCTCCGCGTCCAGCTCTGCGGAGACGCGCATCTCTCGAACTTCGGGATTTTCGGGACCCCGGAACGCCAGGAGGTGTTCGACGTCAACGACTTCGACGAGACGCTGCCCGGCCCCTGGGAGTGGGACGTGAAGCGCCTCGCGGCGAGCCTCGTCGTCGCCGCGCGGAGCTTCGGGCGGTCGCGGGCCGAGGGACGGCGCGCGGCCCGCCGAGCGGTGCGCACCTACCGTCGGGACATGAACGGCTACGCGGCGATGCGGTACCTCGACATTTGGTACTCGCACCTCGATCCCGAGCGCGTTTCCGACCAGGTCGACCGCGTGGCGCGCCGCGCGCTGCACCGGTATGCCCGTCGGGCCGTACGCCGCACGTCGCTGAGGGTCTTCCCTCATCTGACCCGCCAGGTCCGGGGCGGCTTCCGCATCCGGGACGACCCGCCGGTGATCGTGCACTATCCTCGGCTCGAGGAATCGGAGCTCTCGCACGCGCTCTACGAGCGGTACCTCTCGCGGCTCCCGGAGGAGCGCCGGATGCTCCTCGAGCACTACCAGCCGGTCGATGTCGCACAGAAGGTGGTCGGCGTCGGCAGCGTCGGCACCCGGTGCTCGATCATCCTCCTGCTCGGGGATCGCGACACGGACGACCCGCTCATCCTGCAGGTGAAGCAGGCGCTCGAGTCGGCGCTGGAGCCGTACGCCGGGCGGAGCGCGTACGACAACCACGCGGAGCGGGTCGTGGTCGGCCAGCACCTGATCCAGGAGGCCAGCGACAGTTTCCTCGGCTTCGGCTCGATCGACGGGCGGGACTTCTACGTGCGGCAGCTGCGGGACTTCAAGTTCGCCGCGGACCCGGAGGGGCTCGGCCCGCGCGCGTTCCTCGGCCACGCCGAGCTGTGCGCGGCCGCGCTGGCCCGGGCCCA
>JASHYV010000080.1 GCA_030064695.1 Thermoplasmata archaeon | reverse complement strand
CCGCTCAGGCCGCGCTCGTCCGCGAGACCCAGGCCGACGAACGCGAGCTCGGCCATCGGGCTCGCCGCCGCTACACGCGGAGCGCCATCACCGGGCATGGGGCGGCCCGGAACAGCTCTTCGAGGAACCGGCGCGTCAGCATCGGGCTCGTCACCTGTTCCGGCTCCTCGCCGACCAGCAGCAGGCCGAACCGCTCGCGCGCCGCGGCCTGGAGGAGCAGCTCCGGGAGCCGACGGCGACGGCCGAACGTCGACGGGGAGTAGAACGCCGGCTTGCGGGTGATCGGAACGCCCCGCGCGGTCCGGTCCTCGACGCCGCCGTCCCCCTCCTCCCCCGGGCCGCGGGGCAGCAGCGGCAGCGCGACGACCGGGATCCCGTCGTTGCGGACCGAGAGCTCCTCGGCGACCCTAAGCACCTTCGGCGGGGCGGCCCAGCGGAAGCTGGGAACGAGGACCCGAGGGAACGAGTGGGCGATGAGCGCGAGCCGGTTCAGCACCATCACGTCGGAGTGCGCGTGCTGGAGCACGCCGCTCGCCGTGTGGCCGACGAACGGGTTGCGGCTGCGCTTGTTGCCCTGGAGCGTCAGCAGGATCGCGTCGACGTCGTGCGACTCCGCGCTCTCGAGAATCTCCCCGGGGACGTCCGTCGCCGCCCGGACCTCGGCGTCGACCTTGACGTCGAGGGCCGCCCCGGCCTCGTGGGCGGGGACGATCAGGTCGACCGACGAGCGCCAGGCCCGCGTCACCTGGGGCAGCGTCGTCGACGGGATCACGTGCAGGAGGCGGATCTCGCCGTCGGCGTCGAGGAGCAGCGACGCGAACCGGACGAGCGGCTCGACCTCGCTCGGGTCGCGGACGGGCAGCAGGATCTTCCGGTACACGAGGTCGTCTCCGTCAGAGCGGCCGATGCTCCAGCCCGAGCAGCGCGACGTCGAGGTCGAGGACGTTCACGTACGCCACGCCGAGGAACGGCAGCACCGGCTGGGTGATGTGCGCGTTCACGAGGTCGAGCACGGTCATCACCGACAGGTTCGACGCGTTGGCGACCCGCGGGACCTGGACCAGCACCGCTTCCGGCGTGAGATCGGGATCGAGCGACGACGCCGAGGGGGCCACGAACCAGAACGGGAGCGACGCGTTCACGGTGAAGTTCCCATATTCCTTCATGTACGCTATGGTTTCGTTGAGGAGTTGGGCGAGCGCCGGGTCGGTCGGACCGGGGTCCGTCGCGACGCCGAGCGTGGTGTTGTAGTCGGTCAGGCTAGGCCGCTCCCAGAACAGGTACGGGGCCGAGGTGTTCTGCGCGATCAGCTGGGAGCCGACCACCGTGCCGTTCGGCGACGTGATCAGCGATCCGTTCGCGGCGCCGGGATCGATCACCTGGGCGACGGCGATCACGAACGCCGGGTAGGCGAGGCCCGTGACCACGATCGTCAGCGCCAGGAAGACGACGACCGCCCGCACGTGCGTGCCCGTCGAGTGGGCCCGCTCCGGCAGCGGTCCGGCGATCTGGGGTTCCGGCGGAGGACGCGCTTCGGGGGACGGAGTGCTCATAGACCTCCCAGGGGCAGCACGTGGGACACCGCGTGCGCGAGCGAGACGAAGAACGGCAGCCCGCCCATCCAGGCGAGCCAGAGGTAGACGAGCTTGATGCCGAGGAAGGCGCTCAGGAGCCCGCCGAGGCCGTAGTACACCAGGTGCCGGCGGAGCAGGTCGATCGCGTTCCGCGGCCGGAACGGCACGCCCGCCAGCGCGAGCGGGATCAGCAGCGGGATCGTGAGCGCGTTGAAGAGCAGCGTCGCGAGCACGGCCAGCTGCGGGTTCGAGAGCCCGAGGATGTTGAGGATCGAGACGCCCGGGAGCGCGGCGGCGCCCGCGACGACGAAGATCGCCGGGATGATCGCGAAGTACTTCGCGACGTCGTTGGTGATCGAGAAGGTCGTGAGGGCGCCACGGGTGATCAGGAGCTGCTTGCCGATCGAGACGATCTCGATCAGCTTCGTGGGGTCGTTGTCGAGGTCGACCATGTTGCCGGCCTCCTTGGCGGCGGAGGTCCCGTTGTTCATCGCGAGCCCGACGTCGGCGCGGGCGAGCGCCGGCGCGTCGTTCGTGCCGTCCCCGCTCATCGCGACCAGGCGCCCGCGCGCCTTCTCGCGGTCGATGACCGTGAGCTTCGTCTCCGGCTTCGCCTCGGCGATGAACTCGTCGACGCCGCTCTCCCGCGCGATCGCGGCCGCCGTGAGCCGGTTGTCGCCCGTGCACATCACGGTGTGAATGCCCATGGTGTGCAGCTCGCGGATCCGGTCGCGGATGCCGGGCTTGATGACGTCCTTCAGGAACACGAGCCCGATCGCCTTGTGGTTCGCGCTCACGACGAGCGGCGTCATCCCCTCGGCCGACGCCTTCTCCGCCGCCTCGGTCAGCGCCGGCGGGAGGGGGGCCCCGTACTGCTCCATCGCCTGGATCGATCCCTTGTAGAACTCGGAGCCGTCCTGGAGCTGGACGCCGCTCATCCGACGCTCGGGCGTGAACGGCATCACCTTGAACGAGCCCATCTCGAGCTTGCGGACCGGCACGTTGCGGCGGGCGGCGAGCCGCACGATCGACTTGCCCTCGGGCGTGTCGTCGAGCGAGGAGGAGAGCATCGCCGCCTCGACGACCTGCTCCACCGGCACGTCGGGCGCGGAAACGAACTGGACGGCGAGCCGGTTCCCGACCGTGATCGTGCCGGTCTTGTCGAGGATCAGCGTGTCCAGGTCGCCCGCCGCCTCGATCGCCTTCCCCGACTTCGCGATCACGTTCGAGCGGGCCACGCGGTTGATCCCCGAGATCCCGATCGCGGGCAGGAGCGCCCCGATCGTCGTCGGCATGAGGCAGACGAACAGCGCGACGATCGTCGCGATGTCGATCGCGATGATGTTGGTGAAGTTGGCCACGTAGAGGAACGAGA
Source organism: Thermoplasmata archaeon (assembly GCA_030064695.1). The sequence continues at coordinate 2,197 of JASHYV010000080.1, read as the reverse complement.
GCACGACCACGAACAGCGAGATCGTGAGCGCGGCCAGGAAGACCCCGAGCGCGAGCTCGTTCGGCGTCGGCTCCCGTCCGACGCCCTCGACGAGACGGATCAGCCGGTCGAGGAACGATTCCCCCCGGACGACGCTGACGCGCACCGCGACCGTCCCCTGCAGGACCCGCGTGCCCCCGAGGACGCTCGTCTTGTCGCCGCCGCTCTCGCGCGTCACGGCGGCGGACTCGCCGGTCATCATCGACTCGTCGATCAGCGCGGCCCCCTGGATCACGTCGCCGTCGATCGGGACGGTCTCCCCGGGGGCGATCTCGATCGTGTCGCCGACCCGGAGCCCGTCCACCGGCACCCAGCGCTTCGTGCCGTCAGGCAGGACCTGCCGGGCCCGGAGCCCGCTGCGGATCTCCCGAAGGCTCTCCGCCTGGGCCCGGCCCTGCGCCTCCGCGATCGCCTCGGAGATGTGGGCGAACCAGAGCGTGAGGAACAGGATAATCGTGACATCGAGGTAGTAGCCGGGACTGTAGAACCGGGCGATGTCGGGGAACGCCCGGGGGAACAGCGTGAGCACGACTAGGAAGAGGAACAGGACGTAGACGGTGAACATCACCGGGTGCTTCACCTCGCGCCGGGGATCGAACATCACGAACGAGTCGACGAGCACCCGGCGGACCGAGGTGTGGGGGACCCGGCGCACCGACACCTTGGCGCCCGGCTCCGGTACGAACTCCGCTGCCATCGTACCTCACACGATCTGGGCCAGCGGCCCCATGGCGAGAACGGGCAGGAAGAACAGGGCGGAGATGATGATCAGGATCAGCGTGAGATAGATCGTGAACGTCACGCTCGCGGTCCGGAGCGTCCCGGCCCCCGGGGGCATCTCCTCCTGGCTGGCGAACAGCCCCCCGATCTGGATCATCGCCCAGATCGGCACGAACCGACCGAGGAGCATCACGATCCCGCCGGTGACGTTCCAGAATAACGTCGTGTCGTTGAAGTACGACGACTGGAGCGCGCTCCCGTTGTTGGCCGCTTCGCTGGTGAGCTCGTAGAGGACCGACGTGAAGTTGTGCGCGGAGGCCGGTAACGAGGAGACGGCGATCCCGGTTTGACCCATCACGACGGCGACGGAGAACGGGATCAGGATGATCGCCGGATGGATCAGCAAGGCGAGGGCGGCCCATTTCACGTGGGGCGTCGCGATCTTCTTGCCGAGGTACTCGGGGGTCCGGCCCACCATGAGGCCGCCGACGAAGATCGCGAGGACGGTGAACAGGAGGAGCGTCCCGAACCCGGTGCCCTCACCGCCCGGGGTGCTCTGGGTGAACATCCCGAAGAGCAGGACCATCTGGCCGACCGGTGAGACCGAGCCGATCTGCATGTTGTTCGCGCCGACGTTGGAGTACACGCTCACCACCTGGAACAGCGAGCCCTCGGGCAAGCTGAACCGGGTGTCCTGTCCGACGGGGTAGCCGCTCGAGGAGGGCGAGAGGAACTGGACCGTCGAGAGCGCCGAGTTGGACGCGGCCTGGTAGGCGATGAACAGGCCGAGCGCGACGCAGAAGACGATCAGGATCGTGGCCATGTACGGCCACGCCTCGCCCTTGCGCCGGACGAGGGTCGAGAAGGCGAACGGCGTCGAGAACGGGATCAGCATCATGATGCCGGTCTCGAAGAGGTTCGAGATCGCGCTCGGGTTCGCGTACGGGTACGCCGCGTTCGCGGAGTACCAGCCGCCTCCGTTCGTGCCGAGCCAAGAGATCGACTGGAAGGAGGCCACCGGCCCGAGGTAGATCGTCTGGGTGCCTCCCGTGATCGGGTGGGCGATGACCGTGTTGGTCCAGGTCTCGGGGACGCCCATCAGGACGAGGATGAGCGCGAAGATGATGCTGAGGGGCAGCAGGACGCGGCCGATCGTCCGGACCATGTCGACGTAGTAGTTGCCGACGGTGCCGTCCTTCCGGATGAAGCCGCGGACCATCGCGGCGAAGGCGCAGAGGCCCGTCGCGGCGGAGGTGAACAGCGCGAGGACCCAGGGGATCAGCTCCGAGCCGAAGCTCAGCTGCGACTCGTTGGTGAAGTGCGTGAAGTCGGTGTTCGTCGTGAAGCTGGCCGCCGAGTGGAAGGCGAGGCTCCAGCTCATCCCGGGGGCGCCGGTCGCGTCGAGGGGCAGGAGGTTCTGGTAGAGGAACCAGAGGTA